>CAXHHS010001287.1:0-1810 GCA_964015645.1 uncultured bacterium | reverse complement strand
GAAGAAGCATCTTTTTTTAACGGCGGCAAAACCACCGAATTTATTTTGATCGATGGCGACAGCACCGGCCAGATAAAAAATTCCGGCTCGCAAGTATTCCCGGGATTTCAACCATCGAATGAGGTCGATCGCTTCCGCAATAGTCTCGGGTTATATGCGACACTGGAAAGTGAAATTTCAGATAATTTCCTGGTTGATATTGCCGGTCGTTTTGAAGAATACAGTGACTTCGGCAGCACCATCAATGGAAAGATTGCCGCACGCTACTCTTTCGGCGGTGGGTTAGCATTACGCGGGGCCGCGAGTAGCGGGTTTCGAGCACCAAACTTGCAGCAGTTGTGGTTTAACAGCGTTAGCATTCAATTTGTACAAACTGAGGCCGGGTTGCAGCCATCCCGTGTGTTAACCGCAGCTAATGCCGATCCGGTTACGAAGGCATTCGGAATTCCGGAGCTAAAAGAAGAAACTTCTATCAATTTAAGCGGCGGTTTAACCTGGCGGCCAAATAACAACTGGTCTGTAACGGCAGATGGGTATTTTATCGACATTGATGATCGCATTGTACTTTCCAGCCAGTTTAGAGCCAGCGATGGCCAGATTGGCAGCGAAGTGGCAGAGGTTCTCAAACCATTCGAAGAACAAGGCGTTAACGCCGCTCAATTCTGGGCAAATGCTGTCGATACGGAAACTCGCGGTGTTGATGTTGTAATTGTGTATGGAACCCGTGCCGGCAGTGGCAACCTCACCCTGACAGCCGCCGGCAGCTGGACAGAAACAATTGTAAAACAAGTGAATGTCCCGCAGTCCTTAGCTGAAAAATTCTCATTCGGAAACCAGGCGCAAGTCGCCAATACCTTGTTTAACCGCGAGGAAGAAAATCGCCTGGAGGATGCGCTGCCACGTACCAATGGTGTATTTACAGCGCGTTATTCACTTCCCTATATAAGCCTATTAGGGCGGCTAAACTATTTTGGCGAGGTAGAATACAAACCGACAAATGCGGCAAATGATGAAACATTCGCTGCCAAGTTGCTTTTAGACCTCGATGTTGGATTTGAGATTCTCGATGGTTTTCGTCTGCATGTAGGCGCGAATAATGCATTGAACACATTTCCGGATAAACATCAAAACCCAGCGAACATCAATAATGGGCGTTTTGTTTACAGTCGCCGGGTAACGCAATTCGGAATAAATGGCGGGTTCTATTATACGAAGCTTGCCTGGGAATTGTAAGCGAGTAAGTCGTAAAAACTCCCCTCAAAAAGCCCTTGCAGTTTTATACTGTGGGGGCTTTTGTTATTGGTATTCCTCTCTCACCGGATGAAACACATCGATAATCCGGCAATCCGTAATTGCCTTCCCGGAATGCACAGCGTTTGACGGAATAACGGCAACCATGCCTGGTCCAAGCACTTTGGACTCGCCTTCGATGGTGAGTTCGAATTTCCCTTCGATTAAATTGGCAACCTGTTCATGAGGGTGGGAATGGTCCGGCAATACGCTGCCTTTTTGGATATCCCAATAGGCAAACGTCATGTTCTCGGATGTCACAAAATTCGCTTTAAAGCCGGGGATTAATTCTTTTTGTAAATTTTTGTTTAATTGAAAGAAAGGCATAATTTTTCCTCAACTTATTATTAACATTGCATTTATTGGCCCACGAAATACACGAAAAAACACAAAAATAATATTTTTATTATATGCAAATAAGGTTGAATAATTACGGTCGCATTCGTTACTAAGGTTTATCTTTTTAGGAGGTGAGATAGGAAAAAGAGTTCTCAATTACGCATTATCCACTCCCTTAACC
>CAXHHS010001286.1:0-1812 GCA_964015645.1 uncultured bacterium | reverse complement strand
TATAAGAGACAGGGAGTGTAACGGTTGACAGCGGAGAAACCTTCTCCTACAGCGGCGTGATTATCGCCAACGGTACATTATCCGAACCCAGTGTTCCCCAATTTGAAGGTGATTTTTCCGGCGAATTATTCCACTCGGCCAAATACAAATCCCCGGAGATTTTTGCCGGTAAACGCGTCTTGATCGTTGGTGCCGGTAATAGCGGCTGCGATATCGCCGTGGATGCCATCCATCGCGCTAAAAAAGTTTCGATCAGCGCACGGCGCGGATACCACTTTGTGCCGAAATATGTTTTTGGCCGCCCGGCAGATACGATGGGTGGTTTAATTAAATTACCGCCGCGTTTTAAACAAGCCATTGATGCCCGGTTGCTAAAATTGTTTACCGGCGATCCGGTTAAATTAGGATTCCCCGAACCGGATCACAAGATGTACGAATCCCATCCCATCGTCAACACCCTCATCCTCTACCACCTCGGCCACGGCGATATTGATGTAAAAGCGGATATCTCGCATTTTTCCGGCAATACCGTGTTTTTCAAAGATGGCAGCAGC
Organism: uncultured bacterium; assembly: GCA_964015645.1. Lineage (GTDB taxonomy): Bacteria > Calditrichota > Calditrichia > RBG-13-44-9 > J075 > CAXHHS01. The sequence continues at coordinate 1,258 of CAXHHS010001286.1, read as the reverse complement.
GAAGAATATGATCTCGTTGTTTTGGCAACCGGTTACAAACTTCATTATCCCTTTATCGAGCGGCGATTGTTGAACTGGAACGGGCAGGCGCCGCAGCTTTACCTCAACGCCTTTCACCCGCAATACGATAACCTGTTTATATTGGGAATGGTGGAAGCCGCTGGCATCGGCTGGCAGGGGCGCTACGATTTGGCAGAATTAATCGCCCGCTTTATCGATAGCTGCCGCAAAAGTACCCGCGGCGCAGAAAAATTTCGCAATCGCAAACGCCAACCGTCCCCCAACCTTAACGGCGGATACAACTACATGAAAGTAGAACGCATGGCGTATTATGTACACAAGGAGACGTTTCTTAAGTTGGTTCATAAAAATATAAATTTGTTAAAATAGCAGGCAGTAGATAGATTTTTTGCCTACTGCTTACTTTGCCTACTCCCACTCAATTTATTGAGCGACTGAATGCTCGAAGTCGATGCCATCAAACTAAACTTTAATCCTGAAAGCCTGCTGCTGTTGAACATCATTCTCGGTATCGTGATGTTCGGGATCGCGCTGGATTTGAAGTTTACGGATTTTAGAGCGATTTTCAGTTTACCGAAATCGATGCTGGTAGGCCTTTCTGCGCAATTTGTAGTGCTGCCGGCGGCAACATTTTTGTTGATCAATTTGATAAAACCGGCGCCGAGTATGGCTCTGGGGATGATGCTGGTGGCTGCCTGCCCCGGTGGTAATATCTCCAATTATTTTACACATTTAGCGAGAGGAAATACTGCGCTATCCGTCTGCATGTCGGCCATCTCTACCGCAGCGGCAGTTATTATGACGCCGCTGAATTTTACCTTCTGGGGATCGCTGTATCCGCCGGCGAACCTGCTGTTAACGGAAATTTCCATTCATCCATTCGACATAATGATTGCCGTATTCCTACTGCTCGGCTTACCAATGGCGTTAGGATTGTTCATCTCTCATCGCTACCCGGAATTTGCAGATCGCGCACAAAAACCGATGAAATACTTCTCGATGGCCTTCTTCGCCCTGTTCGTAGTCGCTGCTTTAGCGGCGAATTTCGATAATTTTCTAAATTATATCGGATTAGTTGTTTTCGCCGTTTTTATTCATAATTTAATAGCGCTGATGATCGGCTATTTTGGCGCGCGATTATTGCAGTTGCCGGAATACGACCGGCGGGCAGTTTCCATCGAGGTTGGTATCCAAAACTCCGGCCTCGGCTTGTTGCTGATTTTTAACTTCTTCGACG
>CAXHHS010001285.1:0-1813 GCA_964015645.1 uncultured bacterium | reverse complement strand
AAATCGATGCCGTTATTCATCGCGAGAGGATTAACCGCAATCACGATAAAATTACCTATAGGGAAAATCTCTCTAATCTTCCCGATGGCGTTTTTGTAATGCAAGAAAAAGATGACCGGTTTTATCTCCTGTGGCAAAAACACCTGTTATGTTGGACGCCAACGGGGTATTCCTCCGGGGAAAAATATTATGATATGGATGTTTTTGTATTAACGCCAAAATCCATCGTAAAAACCTTTTCCGCCGGCTATTTGCCTACAATTCACCCATCTGCTAAATTGCTACTGGTTTAATATCAGGGAGATATTCATGCAAAGATTATTAATCACCCTCGGTATTATTTTAGTTTTGATTGGCGTGTTTTGGCCTTGGCTAGGCAAAATTCCGTTTGGCCGCCTGCCGGGCGATATTGTGATCGACAAGCCGAATATGAAGTTTTACTTCCCAATTACCACGATGATTTTATTGAGCATCGTACTATCCTTCCTCCTTTGGATTTTCCGAAAATAAGATTTGTTAACGCTTAGCTTCTCGGCTCCTCGTTACGATGCTCCGCGTCGTAATGCATACGTGGAAGCTCCGCTTCCTGTTGATCATAGTGTGCGATCAATAAAGATTTGATAATTATACTTGACAAGTTTTGATTTGTTAGTTATACTTGTTAAGTGTTTGACTTGAAAAGTATAACTAACAAATTTAAGTATTGTTTTTGTGTCGCACTAGCTGACCTCCCGGAGGTTCAAATATAGCGTATTTAACACCTTTTAGACTATTTTCGTACATTTTTGAACGTTCGGTTTGTTTACTAACCTCCGGGAGGTTCACACCTAAAGGAAGTTTATGGAAACTTTATTAGCGCAATACAACCCTCATTGGATAGAAAAAAAATCCTTCGACTTAATTCGCCGGGAAAAATATTGTAGCCGAATTATGGAATTGGTAGATCGGAAAGAAATCCTCGTATTGCAAGGCATCCGCCGCTCCGGTAAAAGCAGCCTGCTAAAACTGGTGATCAACGAATTGATGAAAAAACGGGTCAATCCGAAAAACATCCTGTTTATGAACCTGGAAGACTATCGCTTCGGCAGCGAGAAGAGTGTTAACACACTCGATGAAATATATCAGAATTATACTAAAATGAATACGCCTAAAGGTAAAATTTACATCCTTTTAGACGAGATTCAAGAGATCCCCGATTTTGAAAAATGGCTGCGCACCTACTACGAGCAAAACGAATCGATAAAATTTATCATTACCGGTTCTTCTTCTTCATTATTCTCAAAAGAATTAGCGACACTGCTAACCGGGCGGCAAATTTCCTTTGAGGTTTTTCCTTTTTCTTTTTCGGAGTACCTGGATTTTAGGGAAAGTAAAATTCAAAAAGACCTCAAGAAAAAACCGATTGATTTGCTCTATCTTTCCCCGCTATTCAAAAAAATAGAACCTTTGCTGCTGCGTTACCTGGATGAAGGCGGTTTTCCGGAAATGATAAAGCAGGAACAGCAAGAGAGCAACATTTTAGCGCTCCAGCAGTACATCAGCGATATTATTTTGCGAGATATTGCCCAACGCTACAATATCCGCAAAATCGAAGTGCTGCAAAAATTAGCCCTCTACCTCATTTACAATATGGGCGGTTTTATTAACATGAGCCGAATTGCCCAATTGGTTGGCACCAATCGCACTACATTGCTGGAATTGCTGGCATATCTTAAAGAAGTGTACCTGGTTTTTCCCACTTCCAGCTTTTCCTTGTCTATCGACGAACAGCTTTCGCCAACAAAGCCGAAAAAAATCTACTGCATTGACAACG
>CAXHHS010001284.1:0-1815 GCA_964015645.1 uncultured bacterium | reverse complement strand
TACACCAAGAAGCTCGTCGGCAGCGTCAGATGTGTATAAGAGACAGGCGCAGCCTCTTCCAATTGGTGTGTAGCGCGAGAAGTAACATCTTGTTTCCCTTTGCTATAATCTTGAAATATAAAAATCAAAATCAGGAAAAAAGAGATACCTAATAACCAAAAAAAGAACTTCCATTGAAGCCCTATATAACTATTTCTCATCAAAACATCCTAATTTTACAAAAAGTTTAGGAAATCTTTTATGCCGTTTTCATCTTTCAATATTGTTTGAGCATTTCAAATCTTAAATTACCTCGAAAGATTTTCTAAACTTGTAGACCAGCTACACCAAAAAATTTTTTAATAGTGAGCGAGTATCTGTTTTGTCATAAAAAGGCTTTCCAAATCTAACCGGTGAATGATATTGTTTTCCCGATGAATGGTGCCGGTTAGATAAGTGCTGATTTTTTTGGAAACCAACCCTTTTGGCTCCTGTAACTCTTCTGCGGTATAGGAAAGTACGCTGTGAATACCGTCTACTATCATCCCAAAAGTGAAGTTGCTTTTGCCATCAACTAAAATCACCATATCGTCCGGTTTAATCTTTTTGAGAGGAAAACCCAAAATAGGGGAGATGTCTATTAATGGAAAAATTTCTCCACGCAGATTAAAGACGCCACAGAAGATGTCCTCACTATTGGGCAGTGGGGTGTAACGTGGCAGGGGAATTACTTCCCTTGATTTCAAAATATCGAGGCCGAAGAGGTTTCCGGCTAATTCAAATATCGAGAGCCGTTCAACTTCTTGTAAAACTCGTTCATCCGGATTAACCATATTGTCATAACAGGCAAAGGAAATTATCTGTTTATCAGTTCCTTAATTTTTCCAACTAAATCTTCGTCCTTGAATGGTTTTGGGATGAAATCATCCGCACCTAATTGTTTCGCTTTTGTCGTTTCCCGCGGGGTATCTTTCGCGGAAAGCATAACAACCGGAATATCCTTGCTGGCCTTAATTGCTTTTAAAACATCCAAACCGTTTACATCAGATAGCATGATATCCAATATAATAATATTCGGTGTATTATCATCCAAATAGTTTAAGGCTTCTTTACCGGTTGCTACGGAAATAATGTTATAGCTTTCATTTTCCAGGGCTATTTCGACCATTTTACGAATTACAACGCTGTCATCGACGACCAAAACGGTGCCCGGTGCTGTGCCGGTATCGACGGGGGCTGCCGCAGCAGGAGGCGCTTCAACGGTAGAAGTCGGTTCTTCGCCAAAAGAGCCGAAAACGTCATCGAGTGATTCTTCAATATCGGAATCGCTGTCGGCAACTGCTTCTTCAACTTCATCCTGGAAAATACTACCGAGATCAAAATCGCTTTCTTCCTCCGCAGGTTTTGTCTCAGCGGAATCGCTGGCTCGCGGTTCCTCCGGTGTTTCCTCTTCTAGCAAATTGCCGATGAGCTTATCCAAATCTTCATCGGAAGTATCTTCGATTTCTTCTACTTGTTGAGGGGATTCGGTATTTTCGATGGCTTCGGAAGGTTCATCCGCCGGAGAATCTTCATCATCCATTATTTCGGTGATAACGTTTTCGAGTTCAATATCGCTATCATCGTTTTGCAGCGCAAAGATGTTTTCTTCTTGCGGCGCTTCATCGTACTCGGAAGATTCTATTTCGGTTTTCTCTTCTGTTTCGCTAAAATCGAGGGTGTCAAAACTTTCGGAAACTGTTTTGTCTTCTTGCGCTTCAACCGTCTCGCTTTCAAAAGTAGTAACTTCCGCAACCTGGTCTTCTGTGGAAAGTTCGCCATTTTTATCCACAGATG
>CAXHHS010001283.1:0-1816 GCA_964015645.1 uncultured bacterium | reverse complement strand
CATCCGCGATGCAATGGAGTCTCGTGGGCTCGGAGATGTGTATACGAGACAGGGAGTATGCCTGGCCAACCGACGCCAGCAAACACATGACCAGCAGTTTTTGCGAGTTTCGCCCCCGCCACTATCACGCGGCGATTGATATTAAAACCTGGAACCAAACCGGGTATAAAATTTTTGCCATCGATGATGGTTTTATCTACCGCTTACGAGTTTCGGCGAACGGCTATGGGAAAGCCATTTACCTGAAATTGAAAGATGGGAACCATGTAATTTACGGCCACTTGGATGGTTTTACACCGGAAATGGAAACCTTTGCCGATTCCGTCCGGTTAGCGACGCAAAAAAATTATATGGATCGCCGCGGGCTAAGCCGCACGTTGTTCCCGGTAAAAAAAGGGCAGCATATTGGTTATACCGGCAAAACCGGGATTGGTGTGCCGCATTTGCATTTCGAGATGCGCGACAGTTATAATCGTCCTATCAACCCGATGCGGTTTTACAAAGAAACAATCGTTGATAATATTCCACCCAAACCACGATTTTTGGCGGTTATACCAGCCAGTGCCAAAACGCTGATCAACAATGCCCCGGATACATTAATTATGCCCATCGCACAGCGATCACGAGTGCAACTTCAGCACCCTATTACCATCAACGGAAAAGCGCATTTGGCACTGCGGGTGTATGATTTGGCCGATGGCGTACATAATCGCTTCGATTTTTATCGTGCGGAAATGTTTATTAACGATTCCCTGGCATATTACGTTCAATACGACCGTTTCAGCTACGATGAAACCCATTTAATCGAACTTGATAAAAATTTCTCGCTTTGGCGGAAAGGGCTTCGTTACTATCATAATTTTTACCGGCATCCTGCGAACAGCCTGCCGTTTTATGGTAATTTTTCTGGTAATGCCGGATTGCTTTCCAAGAAAAGTTTGCGTGAGGGGCGCAATACCATTCTATTCAAAATTTATGATTATGCCGGAAATTTTTGCCAATTGGAAGTGCCGGTTGTTTACCAGGGCGAACCGGCTTTTCAAGTTCGGAAAATTAGCAATGTTTCTCCGCAACCGGCTTTCGTTGCCAATGTAAACTTTTACGGCGGTTCCGCTGCCATCAAAATAAACGGTGTGCCGGTCGATCCCAATTGGCAGCAAAATAGCTCGCTATTTGCTCGTGCATATCAACCCGGAAAAATATTGCTGGCTTTTCCAACGGCAAAGGCTGCAACGATAACAACACCGTTCGGCAGCGAATTCGATTCTTTATTGAAAACACAGCTTGCAGAATGGTCGCAAGTTGTGCCGGGAAAAGAACGCAACCTGCGCTCGCCGGACCGGGCGTTTAAGCTTTACTTTCCATCTAACGCAATTTACGATACGTTGCACGTACGCATCCGCAAATTCCCTCCACGCCTGCCGCTTTCGGAGCCGTATCGTTATCTATCACAAATTTACGATGTCAGCCCCTACGATCAGCCGTTCAACCATGGTGCGTATATTACAATAACGTTTCCGGATTCCATTGCCAATCAAAACGGTATTGGTATTTATTATCTCGACGCTCGAAGAGGATGGTTGTATTTGCCAACAAAATTCGATAAAACTAGTAATGCCTTCACCGCGCGAGTAACAAGCCTGGAAAAATTTGTTGCGATTCAAGATACGGTTCCGCCGCAAATTATTCCTGTAAATTTGGCTGAATTTAATGGAGATAAATCCCGGTATCCGGCGTTAAAATTTGACATTTTTGACGATCTTGCCGGCATTTACAAAGAACGCCAAATCCGGGTCGAAATTGACGGGCAATGGTC
>CAXHHS010001282.1:0-1817 GCA_964015645.1 uncultured bacterium | reverse complement strand
TCGGCTACTCCATCCACTATTCTCCCACCCGGATGGTCGATACGGTTGTGAATCCGTTTTGCAAAATGTCCGTTACTACATCCGGCGGCGAACCCTTTGATTTCGACTTTGAAAGCGCTAAAAAACTTCGCGTTGCAAAGCGTAAAAAGGAAGATTTTTTAGCGATAACCCTGGAAATCGGCCAGGATTATGAAGGCGAAGATCTCGGTGTTTATTTGGAAGAAGCACTCAAATTCGGCACCGTTTGCCGTAATTTGGATTCGATGAAATTTGCATTGCTGAAATATGTAAAATCCCGTGCATTATCGACGTACAATTATAACGGCGTAAAAATAGATGCCAACCAGGTTGCAGAAGAAGTGATCCCGGAATACAACGATTTTTACAAAGCCAATAAAGATGAATTGAAAGAAATGGAAACCTACGCCGCTAATAATTTGCCGGTTAATTTTTACCTGCCGATTTTTCTAAATCGATTATTCACATTCCAGGCAAATATCGAAAATCCAAATTTTTTGATTCGCTACCGCAAATCCATCGGCAACATTTTGAATAAGGTGCTAGATGAGGTTGGAGACCTGGTTGTTGATACGCAAAAATGAAACGTTTTTTCCCCATACTTTCCTGGCTGCCAAATTATCGTCGCAGCTATATTCGGAATGATGTATTAGCGGGATTTACCGTTGCAGTATTGTTAATTCCCCAGGCAATGGCTTATGCAATGCTGGCGGGGTTACCACCAATTACCGGATTATACGCCTCCCTGGTTCCGCTTGTTGTATACCCGGTATTCGGAACCTGCCGCCAGTTGGCGGTCGGCCCCGTAGCGTTAGATTCTATTTTGGTCGCTGCCGGAATCGGTGCCCTGGCAACCACCGAAAGCAATGAATTTATTGTTCTGGCAATGCTGTTGGCGATAATGGTTGGGGCGATTCATCTGCTAATAAGCATCGCCCGCCTGGGATTTGTGGTTGATTTTTTATCCAACCCGGTCATCAGCGGCTTTACATCGGCTGCGGCGATTATCATCATCTTTAGCCAGCTTCGCCATTTGGTTGGCATTGCACTACCGCCCAGCCAGCAAATCGATACGCTCATCACCTATCTTGTAGATCATTTAAGCGAATTCCATCTTCCAACCTTCCTGATCGGCATTTCCTGTTTCGGGATGTTATTCTTCATCAAAAAATGGAAACCGCATTTCCCCCGCGCATTAGTGGTGATGATCCTTAGCACCACCGCAGTCGCTTTTTTGGATTTGCACCAATTCGGCATCAAGATTGTCGGTGAAGTTCCGCAAGGGCTTCCCCTTCCAATACTGCCTTCATTTAACCTCGATATCATCGGCAACTTGCTGCCAACGGCACTCACAATTGCATTTGTTAGTTTTATGGAAGCATTTGCAGTTGCTAAACGCATTTCCGCCAAAAGAAGTTATGAAGTGGAAGCCAACCAGGAGCTTCTCGGCCTCGGCATGGCGAATATAACAGCGGGTATATTTGGCGGATATCCGATTGCCGGCAGTTTTTCCCGTACTGCTGTAAATGCCCTTTCCGGGGCGCAAACCGGCGTTTCATCATTTATAAGTGCTGCGGTAGTGGGGTTAACGCTGCTATTTTTAACCCCGTTGTTTTATTATATGCCCAGGGCGATTTTCGCTGCTGTTATCATTATGGCCGTTCTTGGGTTGGTGGATGTTCAAGAGGCCAAACGGCTCTACCGCATTAGCCGGTCGGATTTTCTGGTAATGCTGTTTTCTTTTGTCGCGACGTTGTTTTTGGGGATTCAATTGGGTGTTTTGTTGAGCATTGTTGCCT
>CAXHHS010001281.1:0-1824 GCA_964015645.1 uncultured bacterium | reverse complement strand
ATCCAGCGGGTTTTATCTTTTACCATTTCGGTGGAAATACCGGCGAATTTTACGGCGAAAGTACCGCCAAAGCCACAACAGGTATCCGGGCGGTGCATTTCGATGTATTCCAAACCTTCGATTGATTTTAACAGTTTGCGTGGTTCCGCAGAAATACCCAATTCTCGCAAACCATGGCAAGCATCATGATAGGTTACTTTACCGGAAAAGTGTCCCTGCCACGTTTCCACTTTTAACACGCTGGTAAGAAATTCGGAAAATTCATACACATTTGTACGCAGCTCTCGCCATTGCTTTTGAGTCTTTTGTGAAATTGACAGTTCTCCATACAGGTTTTTTACCAGGCTGGCGCAGCTTCCGGATGGCACGACAATGTAATCCGCTTCAGAAAAAATATTCAAAAATCGTTCGGCGAGCGCGGCACTTTCCTTCCAGTAACCGCTGTTAAAAGCGGGCTGCCCGCAACAGGTTTGTTCTTCGGGATAAATCAAATTACAGCCCAATTGTCGTAGAATATTTACGGTGGCAATTCCTACTTGCGGGAACAATTGATCGATAAAACAGGGGATGAAAAGGTGAACGTTGATTGGCATCTTCGTATCGACTATAAAAGATGTTGGATGCTCGATTCTGGATATACCGTTACCAGGATTGAGCATCAAGCATCCAATATCATTGGAAATTAAACTCGTTTCTGCTACAGTAAAACAGAAGCTAATTCTTTGCCCCGGTAAGTTCCGGCGCCTTTAGCAGGTAAGCGTAAATAAAGTCATCAAATTCGCCATCCATCACGCGTTGAATATTTCCGGTTTCATGGGTTGTTCGATGGTCTTTTACCATATTGTATGGGTGAAACACATAGGATCGAATTTGATTGCCCCAGCCAATTTCGGTTTTACTGTCTTCCAGCTCTTGCTGTTTTTGGCGTTCTTCTTCCAGTTTTTTCTGATAAAGCCGGGCGGTTAAAATTTTCATCGCGTTGGACTTGTTTTTATGCTGAGAGCGTTCACTTTGGCAAGTTACCACAATGTTGGTGGGAATGTGGGTAATCCGCACGGCGGAATCGGTACGATTTACATGCTGCCCCCCGGCACCGCTGGCACGGTAGGTATCAATTCGTAAATCATTGGGATTAATATCGACTTCAAAATCTTCGTCAATTTCCGGCAGCACAAACACGGATGCAAATGAGGTGTGTCGCCGCCCATTGGAGTCGAAAGGAGAAATTCGCACTAAGCGGTGCACACCAACTTCCGATTTCAAATACCCGTAGGCATACGGCCCTTTTATTTCGATGGTGACACTTTTAATGCCAGCTTCTTCGCCCGGTAAAAGGTCTAAGGTGTTTGTTTTAAAATTACGGCGCTCCGCCCAACGCAAAAACATGCGCATTAACATTTGCGCCCAATCCTGACTCTCCGTACCGCCGGCGCCGGGGTGAATTGTTAGAATGGTGTTTTTGGGATCCTCCGGGGCAGAAAGTAACCCGCGCAACTCCAAATCTTTAACGGATTTTGCAAGTGTTTCACTTTCTTTTTCAACAGCAGCAAGTTCCTCTTGATCGTTGGCTTCTTTTGCCATCTCCAGCATTAATTCCAAATCTTCTAATTCCTGGTAATGGGTTTTCCACGATTCCAGGCGCTCTTTTTTAGAATTTAAAAATTTGAGGGTTTTCTGGGCGTCTTCAGGGTGGTTCCAAAAATCAGGATGGGCAGTTTCTTTCTCCAACTCACCAACTTCTCTTTCCAGGGTTTCTATATCAAAGATACCCCCGGAGGTTTACTAAAATTTCTCGCGAATCTTTTAATCTACTTACAATTTCGT
>CAXHHS010001280.1:0-1825 GCA_964015645.1 uncultured bacterium | reverse complement strand
CAACCTAAACTGCTAACAAAACTTTGCCTCGTGCGCGTTTGGTTTGGATATATTCATGCGCCTCGGCTGCTTTTTCCAATGGGTAAACTTTATCGATTACCGGTTTTACTTTGCCCGTATCAATGAGTTCGGCAAGTATATTCAAATCTTCGCTATTGGCGTTAACAATTACCACTCGCGCTGTTTTCCCGAAAGAAAATTTAGTTCGATAATGATCGAAAAAATTCCGAATGTTCGGAATGGTAGAAATATATACCCCTTTTGGCGTAAGACGTTTTCTAACCTTCGAAAAAGAATAGTTTCCGAATACGTCGAAAAAAATATCAAACTGATTGCCGGTATCAACAATATCGGTTTTTGTATAATCGATCGTGTGATCGGCACCTAATTGTTTGCAAAATTCTATATTTCGGAAGCTGCAAATCGCCGTTACAACTCCCCCGAACGCCCTGGCAATTTGAATCGCAAACGTGCCTACACCGCCGGATGCACCGTTAATGCAAATCCGGCTGCCCGGTTTAATTTTCCCTAAATCCCGCAAGGCTTGCAGCGCGGTTAATGCTGCGAGTGGTGTTGCCGCAGCTTCCTCAACCGACAATAATTTTGGTTGATGTGCAATTTCCGTCGATTTCGCTGCAACAAACTCGGCATAAGCACCGCTGCACCAGCCGTTTAACATACCGTAAACCCGGTCACCAACCTGAAAGTTTTTCACACTTTTGCCGGTGCGAACAACTTCACCGGCGAAATCATTTCCAATCGTTTGCGGAAATTTCCGCCCGGTAAACAATTTAAATTTGCCCTTCCGAATAAAACAATCTTTGGGATTAACAGCCGCACAACTTACCTTAATCAGCAACTCATCATCCAAAATTTCAGGAAGATCAATCTCCGAAATCTTTAACACACCGGGAGCGCCATATTCAAAAAACAAAACCGCTTTCATCCCTCATTATAAGTTTAGTAAAGTCTCTTTCAAAGTTCTTTTAATACGGAAATTCCTGATGTCTTTTCAGGAATTTCTTAGCAGCTTGATTTTCGAAAGGATATTTAGTAATATGGTCGGCTTTTATTTAAAGAATCGAATCGAGGAAAGATGACGGTCACGAAAGCGGATATTGTAAACTTAGTAGCTGACTCCACGGGTTTAACGAAATCGGATGTGGAAGCGGTTCTTAGTGGATTTTTATATAACATTATCGATGCGATTCAAAATGGAGACCGGGTAGAAATTCGCGGGTTTGGCAGCTTTTTTGCTAAAGAGCGCGAGGAGCGGTTGGTAAAAAATCCGCGAACCAATAAGGTTGTTTCTGTCGACCACCGGTTTGTACCAGTATTTCGTCCGGCGAAATATTTTAAGAAATCGGTCAATCAAAACATGTTAGATAAGCAGCAAAAGGAAGAACATGACCAGGCGTTGTAAAGAATGCCAATCGGATATACCGAAAGATGCCAAATTTTGCCCGGAATGCGGTACTGCTGTGCAGACTTCCGAAAGGAATGTATGCCCGGAATGCGATACCAAAAACGCTGCAAACGCGAAATTCTGTAAAAATTGTGGCCACAATTTTTCTGCCCCCCCCTCAAAAAAAGCTGCCACAGCAAAGCAGCAGCCGCTGTCTCGAAAAAGTTTATATTCGCTTACCGGCGTCGGCCTTGCCGCGTTAATTGTTACGATTATTTATCACTATGTTGGATTTGTGCAACCTTTGGAAAACAAGCAAGAACATAACCACCAAACGACGCAAGAGGTGCCGCATAATCACCCGGAGCAGGAGACCTGTCTCTTATACACATCTCCGAGCCCACGAGACTCCATTGCATC
>CAXHHS010001279.1:0-1829 GCA_964015645.1 uncultured bacterium | reverse complement strand
CTGCCATCGTTATCGATAACGCTCCATCCGGCAGGCGGAATAGTGTCAGCAAAAACTTCTTCATACAGAAAATTGAACTCGGCGGGAGTTACGGAAACCGTATCCGATGGCGAGCTTTCTCCCCGGTCATAAACTGCGGTCACATAATAATAGTAGGTAACATCATTAACGAGATTCCTGTCGACAAGCGTGGTGGTAGCGGCGTCAGTGGAATCGATAACGGTAAAGCTAACGTTATCCTCGGACCGAAATATTTTAAACCCTTGCAGTATTGTTAATTTGTTGCTTGCAACATTAACCGGGTGATCGGTAACGGCAACACCGCGCTCTGCTTCGAATCCACCGCCGGAATTGGATTTCCCCAAACCAACCGGCGCTTTCCAGGAGAGGGTTACTTCTAAATCCCCGGAGTTTGCGCTTAGATTGAGTGGCGGATCCAGGATAAATCCCCCGGCAACCACCCGGAAGTGGTCGACCCAAACATTATCGGAATGGTTGCCAAACGGGCCGCCTTCCGTATGGTAATAATTGACGGCAAAGTAGATATTCTGCCCGGCAAATTGGGTTAAATCAAAAACATATTTTGTCCATTCCCCGGCAGGGCCATCAACCCGGATATGGCCGATCAAATCATTAAAATCTTCTACAGAGTTGCCGGCTGTGGAAACCCAAACACGCAGCGAATCATCAAATGAACCGCCGACTGCGGTTGCATAAAAACTGAGTTGGGTGAAGTTCGCTGCCGGAATTTGGGGGCTAATCAAATATTCATTGATTAGCATATCATTGGCATTCTGAAAATTACTCCACCAAAAGCTCGTTCCGGCCTGGGGCGAAACCAGGTCATCGGCCTGGATAAATTGCCAGGCAGAGCCGCTGCCATCGACATCTTCCACAATCCAGCCTTCCGGCGGTGTGGAATCCGCAAAAACTTCTTCATAAACAATTGTCGTCTCACCGGCGACGGGCGTTACAACGACGATATTGGAACGATCACTTTCCCCGGCATCATAAACGGCTGTCGCATAGTAAAAATAGGTGAATTCATTTATAACATTGTCATCACTAAACGTTGTAGAAGCCGCATCGACGGAATCGATAACATCAAAGAAATTTCCATCCAATGAACGATAAATCCGGTAACGGGCTAATTCGGCGGATGTTTGAGCACCGCCATTGAATTTGCGATTTTCCAGGATTTCCGAAAGCGCATTTTGATCGCGAATGTGGGATGGGGCATCCCGGGAAAATTGTTTACCCGGCGCCGGTACAGCCCAGGAAAGATGCACAACCCCGTCACCGGGAACTGCAATCAAGTTTTGAGGAGGATTGAGAACGACGGGTGCTGATTCCACCGTTAAATTGAAAAGTGCGCTATCTGCCTGGGAAGAATCATCGGTAGCGATCACCAAAATACCGGGATAACTACCGGTGTCGCTTTCGGTTGGCGTAAATGTAAGCGTTCCCGTTCCGTCATCATTATCGGTTAACGCGCCGAACGCCGGTAAATTGGGCGCGGTTAAGGTAATATTGTCCGCATCCGGATCAGTCGCAGAAATATTAAAAGTCAAAAGTACATTTTCAGTTACCGATTGAGCACCGATTGCTGCAAGCACAGGTGCCTGGTTACCCGGGTCAGTAATTGTAATTGTGACAATTTCATCATCAGTCAGAGCACCATCAGTTGCAGTAAAGGTGACGTTATATACACCGGCATCGGTAAAGGTAGGTGTCCAGCTAAATGTACCAGTTCCGTCAAGGTTGTCTATAAAGTTCGCACCTGTAGGAAGACCTGTTGTTGTAAAGTTTGGTATTGTTGCATCAGGGTC
>CAXHHS010001278.1:0-1830 GCA_964015645.1 uncultured bacterium | reverse complement strand
TACACCAAGAAGCTCGTCGGCAGCGTCAGATGTGTATAAGAGACAGGTGAAGTAAAGGTGATTTTTCTCGAGCGAAGTCCTGAGAAAAATCTACGCCTTAAACAACCGGTGCCCATCTATTTCAATATCTTCGAGAGTTGATTGGGAAAGGTTTGATAAGTAGTTGTTTTCTTGAAAGTTATAAAACTCCAAAGCATGGCCATTATTGGCCTGCCCGTTGGAATGAACATCCATAATCGGGTTTTCGCCATCGCTCAAAAATTTGTCATTCAGCTCTTTGCGTTCCTTCATTTCGACTTCTAATAGTTTAATTTCCGTTCTGTTTTCAGCCGGGTTTTTTCGCAGCCGGGCAAGCTGCCGCTGTAATTCGCTAATAACCTGGAGATTGGCGGTTACTGCATTATATCGCCCCCTTTGGCGCTTTTTAAAATCGTTTAGCGTGCGATTGGTTTTGGCCAATTTGCTCTCAATGTCAAACGCTTCTCGCAGCCGGCGGTCTTTGGAAAACAGCAATCCTAAAAACCCGGTTACCGCCAGCAAACCAATCCCCAACCTCGACTTATTGCGGGAAATAATCATGATGCAAAACAGCAACATGGTAATGATTGCCGGCATCAATAACAAAAACGCTTCCGGGTTGATGTGTACAAAATTCATCAAATATCCTCCTCATCATACACCAGTGTCAAGCCTTCTTGAACCGGTTTGGGATTCTTTTGCTGCTTCGGTATTTGAGATACGGTGTCGAGTTTTTTCTTTAAAACATAATGTTCATCTTTTTTGTAGCGCCGAATTGTGTAACTTACCGCAAGCCCCACGATAACCATTGCCAGTGCTAACAATCCCAATTGCATGCCATCCATTATGCGGAATAAGACTTGTGCCTTCAGTTCACCAACCGTTAAGTAGGCGAGAATGCCAAAAGTTACCCACATTAAAGATGTAAATACCAATAACAACATGGAATAGGAAAGTAAGGTGAATAAAAAGTCAGGATATCCCATCGAATTATACAATAACCATCCGCTGGGTTTTCCACGATATTCGCTCATTTTTATTTCCTTTGTTTTATTCGTTCGTAGTTCAGCCTTCAGGCTGTATCACGCTAAAGTGTGAATACAAACACTTACTCCAACACATAATTCTCAATCCCATCAGCAATTGCCGTGATGATTTTTTCCTGGTGTTCACTGTCTTTTAAAAGCGTTAATTCTTCAAAATTCGTTAAATATCCCAACTCGATGACAACAGCGGGCGGCAGCGTTTTGTGAATCCAGGCGAGAGTTCGCCCTAATTCCAGTGTCGATAATTTGCCGCCGTTTTTTACCGTTATGCCAGCTTTGATAATTTGATTGGCAATGGAACTGGCGAGATCGCGGCCTTTAATAGATTCCCGATTATAAATCGTATAAAAACCACGCGTGGATTGATTCGCCATATAACTCCCGGAAGCAGGATTTTTGTACGCGGAAACATTGCAATGAAGCGAAATAATGGCATCGAACCGCGGTGTATTTTGCGAATGGTGGAGGTTAATCAACTTGTAACGGGTTGCTAACGGTGGCGCAGGATGATCCGCTTTGCGTGTGGTAAGCATCTGGTGGCCGCGCTGTTTTAAAAGCGCATTTAAGGCCAGTGTATATTGTAAGTTTATATCTTTCTCGAAGACATTGTGCCATGCACCGCCGCTGTCTTTTCCGCCATGCCCGGCATCTGTGCAAAATGTTGCCATTTGATTCTCCTGTTTCGATTTGAAAAATCGAATTACTTTGCCTACTACTCACTATTCAACGCCAATTCCCCTGGCCCGGGAATACGATTTTCCGGAAA
>CAXHHS010001277.1:0-1831 GCA_964015645.1 uncultured bacterium | reverse complement strand
TACACCAAGAAGCTCGTCGGCAGCGTCAGATGTGTATAAGAGACAGACACGCTGCCCCTCAACCGATATTCCTTTGAATACTGCTACCCCAATTTTCATTTCACCCGATAAATTTTTTATTTCCAGCGGCTATGGCACGGTATCGGGTGCATCACTGGTGCAAGTTCAGGAAGTTGAAGGGAAATTTAAGGCCGAAGCTCTCTGGGCGAATAATAGAATGAGTAACCTGGTGAATTCATCGGTTTTTTTTAAGGATCATATTTACGGATTTGATGGGGGGATTTTAAAGTGTTTGGATGCATTGACCGGGGAGGAGAAATGGAAAGGGCGCGGTTTTCAGAGAGGATCGTTGATTGTTGCGGATGACCATCTTATCGTGCTTGGTGAAAGGGGCAAATTGGCACTGGTAGAGGCAACGCCCGAAGAGTTTAGGGAAGTTACCAGCATACAAATACTTGATGGTAAATGCTGGACCAGCCCCACACTCGCCAATGGAAAACTCTACTTGCGAAATCAAAAAGAAATGGTTTCACTCGATATTCAAATGAAATAATCAAAAAACGAGATTAAACCGGAGTAAAAAATGAGATTTTTAATTTCTTTCATACTATTGATTCATTTAAACTTATACATAAATGCGCAAAGCCAAAACTGCGTGGTTTTGGATGTTCGCGGGGAAGTAAAAATACGCCCGGTAAACGAAAGCGAATGGGCAGCGGTTTCCGAAGGGCGAATATTGGAAAATCGCGAAACGATTCGCAGCGGCTCCCTGGCAACCGCGCGAATTGCAGCCTTTGATGGCAGTATTTTTCAATTATCGGAAAATGCCCAAATTGAACCGCGCGAATTGCAACATCGGGATCGCAATGAGATTGTTATGGAATTAACCGCATTAGAACTGCTGAAATTACCCTCGCAGCAAAAACGCCCGAATCTTAACCAATCTGCCTTCGTGCTGCATGGGACATTGCCGGATAGCGGTAGCTGGGGATCTAAAAAAGAGCTTGAAATTTATCTACAATTGGAGAAGCAAGGCGCTATGGCCTTGTATGAACAAGGGTTTATTGCAGGGTTTATTATCAAATGGAATCGTTTGGCAAGTATTTTCCCGGAAGCGCGCTCGGAGCGAGCAGAAGCCGCACTAATAAAGGCTTATGCAAAAATGGATATGCCCTACCGAATGCGGAAAGCGATTGTGGCGTTTAAAAAACACTGGCCGGATTCTGATTTGTATGTTGAATAAAAGGGGAGGGGAGTGTCAAACCTGTCGATTTAGGCGATTTTCTTGCCACTGTAATTTTTTAATGCCTGCTTGATTTGATCTACATGATATTCCAACCCTTCTTTTGTTTTTGCTAAGGCGTGCCAGGTTTCCGGGGCAATGGTAATTTTGATTCCATTGGGAATCCTGATAACCATGAAAGCATTTTCAAAAAACTCGTCATCCAACTCCGGAATATCGGAAAAGTCGATATCTTCGTCTTTAATGGCTTCAATCTCTTTAAGCCTTTCCTCGGATATGGGCATAATATTTCCTCCTTTCATTTTTCGTGGCTTTTCTTGCTGAGATAATTCTCGTTTTGCCAAATCGTGTTGTATGAACAACTGTAAAAAGCCACGCTAGACAATGGTCCGATGCTAATTTCCCTATCTTCATTATAATTTTTCAGATCGAAATAGGTATAAATGTTTTTTGTCTCAAAGATTTCTCTTGCTTCATTAAAATCGATACCATGTTTTAGAATATTGGCTTTATTCTTTCTCTCATCCCATTCGAATTCCATAAAATTAATTTAAGCAGAAGAAATACAAATTCAAATGCTTGAGTACA
>CAXHHS010001276.1:0-1833 GCA_964015645.1 uncultured bacterium | reverse complement strand
AATGTGGCATTCATTACCGGGCACGAAGCTGCTAACAAAAATTCCAGCATCGATTGGGAAAAATTAGCCACAGCCATCGATACCTTAGTGATTTTTATGGGCGCCAAAAATCTGCCGCAAATTATTTCCCGGTTGGTGATGGCAGGGCGCGCTCCTTCCACGCCCATTGCAATCATCGAACGCGGCACGCTGGCCGACCAGCGCATCCGTATCTCAACCCTCGCTACCACTTTAGCGACCCTAATTGATGATCCCATCCAAACGCCGGCGTTAATTATAATTGGAGAAGTGGTAAAGTTGCGAGAACAATTAAGCAGCGAATATAAACCCTTTGAAATAAACAAGTTGTGGAAGCGAAAGGTAAGTTCCGCCGGGGTTTTAGTGGAATCTATAATTGATTAGCAGTGAATAAAAATGATTACGTTCAAGTCCTATCCCAATGTACTTCGGTTATGACAAACGATTCTAAAAAGATAGATTTGAAAATATCATTTAGTATTGCATATTTAATCATGGAAGCAATTATTTTTGTGGGAATTCAGGCCTCCGGAAAAAGTACGTTTTATAAAGAGCGTTTTTTTAAGTCACATATTCGAATTAATTTGGATATGTTGAAGACACGCCATCGTGAATCTTTGTTATTAAACTCATGTTTAAAAATGGGGCAACCATTTGTCGTTGATAATACCAATCCAACAAAAATGGATCGAAAACGATATATTGTTCCGGCTCAAGAAGCTGAATTTCAAAGAATAGGATATTATTTTCAATCCCAGTTATCAACATGCCTTGAGCGGAATGAAAGAAGGACGGATAAAGAAAGAATACCTGAGAATGGCATACGTGGTACTTATTCACGATTAGAGCTGCCATTGATCGAGGAAGGATTTGACGAATTATTTTATGTTACAATCAGTGGCGTTGGAAGATTCGTTGTAAAGGAATGGAAAGATGAAGTTTGATGATTTAGATCGTAAAATGCGAGTTTTTGAAACCGCTCATGATCATAGCGTATTACCGGAAATATTTATGGTGGCACGAATTGATGGGCGGAACTTTACCCGTTTAACGAAGGAAATTCACCGGTTCGAAACACCTTATGATTCTGGGTTCAGGGATCATATGATAGAAACGGTTAAACATCTAATGGATTGCGGGTTTCGAGTAATTTACGGTTATACTCAAAGTGATGAAATTTCCCTTTTATTTCATCTCCAGGAAGACAGTTTCAGAAGAAAACTTCGAAAATATAATTCGGTTTTAGCAGGAGAAGCGAGCGGAAAATTCTCATTATTGTTGGGGAGCCTGGCAACTTTCGATTGCCGAATTGCTCAACTACCGAATATTGAATGTGTTGTGGATTATTTTAGATGGAGAAATGAAGATGCTCATAGGAATGCTTTAAACTCTCATTGCTATTGGAGTCTTCGAGATGAGGGCAAAGATCCACAAACAGCTACAAAGATATTAAGCGGTAAATCTGTAGCGCAGAAAAATGAATTTCTTTTTGAGAGAGGAATAAACTTTAATGATGTACCTAATTGGCAAAAAAGAGGAATTGGCTTGTATTGGGAAACCTACCAAAAGCAAGCATCAAATCCTCAAACTGGTGAAAATGTAATAACAAATAGGCGGCGCATTAAAGTAGACATGAATTTGCCCATAAAAGATGAATATAGTGTATTTATCAAAACGCTTCTCATCAATTTGAAAATCACAAAATAGATTGATATGAAATATTTCCCGGTATTCCTAAATCTTCGTGACCGCGACGTATTGATGGTTGGTAATCTGTCTCTTATACACATCTGACGCTGCCGACGAGCTTCTTGG
>CAXHHS010001275.1:0-1840 GCA_964015645.1 uncultured bacterium | reverse complement strand
CTTTTTACGCGAGCTTCGGCCGTTTTTAAGGCTGGGAGTTTTTCTTCGATTACTCTCACCAATTTTTGTGGTAAAATACAGTTCAAATCGACGTTTCGGTTTAGCAGCTCATCCAGCGGTAAATGAAGAAACGGTCTCGCTCCCCAGGGTTTAAATCGCACAATAACGATACCGGTTTTTCCGCTTGCCAGGTACTCTTTAAATTGAGTCTTTTGCCCGGTTACTGCCGTTTTGGGGAGTTGATATTGGTAGCTGTTTTTGAGTTCGATAAACGCATCTCGAAAATAAAATGCTATTTCGATTGCGTTGGCGGGAACTACTTTTGTCGGTGGGAATTTTTCAACTGCGGCATTTACATCGTTTTCCTGAAGCCAAATACTCTCAATGAATGGCGCTAATAATTTGCAAGGTTGTATCTTTTGATAAGGCAATTACTCACTCCTCAATCCAAATCGGATTTGTGAAGCACAAGTACGACTTACCCGTTTTCTCGGAATAAACTTCCAGGCGCAGGTACCCGGGCGAGGTGCCATCCGTAAGATCGATTTTTTTCTTAAATCGAAAACAATTCTCCGGTAGCGAAATGTTCAGTGAAATTTCTTTAGACTGTGAAAAAACGCCGGTGTACAAAACAACCGACTTCAAACTGCCAAACTCGGAATTGCTAACCGCAGAAATTTCTATGGAAACCGCTGTTCCGGTTTTTATCGAGTTTCCAATATGAAAAAGCCGATCATTTTGAAAAATTTCCAGGGAAGCCGCCGGGCCGGTCGAAATAATCGTTCTTTTTTCTTTCAGCGTTTGCAGCAGCGTTTGCGGGTTTAGCGCGGTTTCCGAAAAAATACCAGTACGCATTTCTCCGAATAATTGTTCCCGGCATCGTATCATCTTCCAAAACGGGATGGTGATTTGCCGAAAACAGTTAAAATTGCCATGAGCATCCGTTCCACCTAAAATCCCTACCTTTTGCCGGTTTAGCAGCGCTTTAATCCAGCTTCGGCGACCGTTTTCAAAAAATCGATCGATCCTCCCGTTCAAAATTTGCCAGTAATCCAGTGCCGGATGCGATAAATCTGCCTTGTGCCAATACCCGCGATTTAAGGCGATTTGATGGGCGTACGGCGGCTCATCGAACGGGTGCGCTGCAGCAATAATCGCATCTTCTCTGGAATGTTCAATTTTTTCATACAAAGATTTCAGCGACATCGTTGGTTTATTGTTTAGCGGTTTTTCACCACTATCGCCGCTGCCGGGATAAAATGTTCGATTTCCCAACACCAAACAATGCACATTTTGCGCTTTCGAATTTCCGGCGGAGACTTCTTCTCCTCCTAAAATATTGAAAGCCGGAAATTCATGGTTTAAATCCTTGATTTCTTTTTGAAATTGTTGCCATTTGGGTAAGGATGGATCGTTTTCCAGGTAGCTGCCGGTTTTGTCATCGAGATCGTAGGAGTGGTCGGTGATGGCTAAAAATTGAAGGCCAACTGTTTGCGCGCAGATCACCGACTCCCGGATCGGTGCGCCAAATTCGATTTGATCATCGGTATAATTGCTGTGGGTGTGGAGGTCGCCCCAGTACAAATTGGGCAAATCGGGCAGGGGAGATTTCGCAATATAAATTGTGAATGGTTCGTGCGAAATGCCGGAATAGTTATCTTGCCATAACGTCAGTCGTTTATCGTTAATTTGATAATTGAGTTCGGCAGAAACCCGGTATGCCCCGCTCTCCGGGAAAAAATCCGGCGAGAGGTAAATCGTTTTACTGAAAAATTTACCTTGAACCGTTTCATTAAGCTTAATTGTATTGTCACATTATTTTGCATTTGGTGTAAACCCA
>CAXHHS010001274.1:0-1840 GCA_964015645.1 uncultured bacterium | reverse complement strand
AGACAAAGCTATTTTATGAATTATTGGGTAATGAGATTTATTGCCATTTTTGTCAACTCGACGCTCAAAGCCAGGTTGCCATTTTGGAATGCTTGATCTGCCAGGCGCTGTAATTCCCGGGCGTTTTGATAGCGAATTTGGTGCTCATCGTTTTTTTCGGAATCGAATTGTTGCAGCAGCGTTATCAAATATTGTCGATCTCGTTGAAGAATAGATTCTTGTATGTTTTCCCGTGCTGCTTTTAGTTGTGCTCGGTTATACCGCAAAATCATACGATTGGTAATTTTTAGGTGATACGATGCTTTCAAATATTCACCTTCATTTAAGGCTTTTTCCGCACTTTCGAGGTTATTTTCAATTAATTTGATGAACTTCGTTGGCTCGTCTTGCTGATCAATTCCCAATCTCATTTTATCTAATTCGCTTTTTGCACGGGATATTTGATTTTCAATATTCTGTGGTTCGTTAGAAAAAGAATTTTCGATAAGCCGGTTCAACTTGAGAAGCAGTTGACTGGCAAGTGTTAAGTTTCTTCGAGCAAGCTGATAATTTTGGTTGTTGATAAGACGCCCAATCTTTTTAATCAAATTATCTACCCTTCTATAAATTCTCTGTGCAGCGGGTAATGTTTGCCCGGCCATCTTATCTTTAATCGTTTGTAATGATATTTCTAACGATTCTAGTTCTACCCGAATTCTTTCAAGATCATTGCGGGGATTTTTTTCGACGTTATCAATTATCCTGAATAATAAGCGGTTGATCGTCACTAATTTTTGGTGCGCCGCGGCATAGTTTTTCTTATCATATAGGCGTTTTACATCTTCCAGTTCTATTTCTGCTCTATTAATTAAATTTCGCCACTGGTTTGTGTTATCCGAGTTATTTGCCAGCATCTGTGCGCGTTCCCATAATAATTGAGTGTCCAGGTAAAACTTGCGCCATTCATCATCGCCGCGAATATCACTTTGATTATTGGCAACTTGGATAATTTGGTTTGCATACTCTAAAGCCGAATGATAATGTTCAAAAGCTTCCCGAATATTGCCGCGATTGAAAAGTTGATAGGCCTGCTGTCTCAGGTTTTTAGCTCTCTCAAGTAAAGAAATCAACCGCTGATCCTGGATATTTCTAACCACCTGCTCCGCTTGTTGAATGCGCCTATCGAGTTGTTCCTGGAAATTCGTTCTCAAGAATAAACTTTGTTTGATGATTGCTTCGATTTGTTTAAGGAGAGTAAATGCTTGTTTAATTACTAAACCAGCTCTTCTATTTTGACCATTGCGGGCAAGTGTTAGTGCTTCTTGAAATTTTGATTTTGCTTCTTGAAATTTTTGTAAGACGGTCATTGTAACATCACTACTGCCATTATTAGATAATAGCTGAACGACAGCCTCCACTTGCTCGATTGCTGTTTTTAGGCGTGATAGCTCATTTTCTATTTCTGCGTTTTGAGCGACTAACGCCACAGAAAGGAAAAGAATTAATAATGTTTTTAGGATTAAACTTCGAGACTTCATATCATAACCTTTATTATTCCATCCCAATTATAACAATATGTATGCCAAACATTCTAATTCCTCCACAAAGGGCTGTTTAATATGAACTTAGGCAACATTTTTAAATTGCTTAATATTGATTTTCGAGCGGGAGTGTACGATATCGTGTACTGACAGGTACGATTATTATGAAATCTGTGGCCTATACCTTTTTCAACTCTAAATGAGTTGCTATATTTCATTTCGGTACATAAAAAAAGCGTCTTGAGAATTCTCAAGACGCTAAAAGACTCCCTGGCGGTGTCCTACTCTCCCACCCCGCGAGCGGGGCAGTACCATTGGCG
>CAXHHS010001273.1:0-1842 GCA_964015645.1 uncultured bacterium | reverse complement strand
GGGACAAGGTGGTCAGGTAATTTTTTTAACTGAATTGCAACTTCATTTATATTCAGTTTTCCAATATTTTTATCCAGAAAAATTTTACAGTCTTGGCTCCTTATTTGTTTAAGAAGGATTTCGAGAAATATGTTCGTATCTACTAAATACATCAGCGCCAATCCGAGGCCTTGTGTTGTAATTCAACGGAAGTATACTGATCCTTTAGTTCCGACAATCCACCTTCCCAATCAAATTTGAATTTGTTTACATCTTCATTCTTGTCCATTTCTTCATTCCCATACTTGTTCAACAAAAATTCAATATAGTCCATAACCTCCGGGACAAGGTGGTCAGGTAATTTTTTTAACTGAATTGCAACTTCATTTATATTCATAGTAAATCTCCTAATTTTATTAATATTATCAATAACGAGGGTGTATATCAATCTATTTTTTGAACATTGCTCAAACTAAATTATAGCTTTAAAAAGTTTACTTAAAATCAGTAGTGTCCTTACCAAAAAGTATATTGGATATTGTCTCAATTGAAGCGGTATTTTTCTGACCGGTCGCATCTTTCCGCATAGCTTCAATCATAGCATAAAAACTATTGAACGACTCTTGTGTGTCAATTCTTCCATATTTTTTCATAAAATCAGACATAGAGGAAATTACGGTGTCATCCCCATAGATTACAATTCTAGTTTTTGCGTCAGCCAGCTTAATTAACGTACTGTCAGGCCTTTTCTTATTTGATTTAGCGACGTTAGCTAATTCCGCAACCGCATTAACAAAATCAATATATGCCCTCGCTCTTAATTCTGTAAAATGTTTAATTTTTTCATTACGTCTATGAAATAAATTTTGAAGCAATGCGCCAATAATAACTCCAGCAAAACTTATTGTTGCAATAACTATTTTAAGTTCCATTGTTAGAGCCATTCTTTTTACGAGAGGTTAAACCCAAAAGAAATTGACATTCAATAGATCGGAACATAAACTCAGGATGTTTATCTAACTTTAGGAGGTTTTAGCTCCCATGCCGATAGCCATTTGTAATTGGAAAGCGTCGATCCTTGCCAAAGGAGCGTTGGGTAATTTTGATGCCCGGCGCGCCCTGGCGACGTTTATATTCGTTGAGATCTACCAGGCGAATTACTTTCTTTACTACTTCCGCATCAAAACCTTTGCTGACAATTTCGTCAAATGCCAAATCAAGCTCTACATAAGCCTCCAAAATCGGATCAAGTATCTCATAAGGCGGCAGAGAGTCGCTGTCTTTTTGATCCGGGCGTAATTCTGCGGAAGGGGCTTTGGTGATAATCGATTCGGGAATCAGTTCGTAACCAGCCGCTTTGTTGCGATAACGGCAAAGTTCGTATACCAGCATTTTCGGCACATCTTTAATGACGGCAAACCCGCCGGCCATATCGCCATAAAGTGTGCAATAACCGGTGCTGAATTCGCTTTTATTGCCGGTGGTTAATACCAGCCAGCCAAATTTATTGGAGAGCGCCATCAAAATATTACCGCGGATGCGGGCTTGAATATTTTCTTCGGTAATATCCGCTGCTTTGCTGTCAAAAAACGGGGTTAGTTCTTCCAAATAGGCTTTATGTAACTTTCCAATAGGAATTACTTTGAATGGAATTTTCAGATTTTCCGCTAATTGGCGGGCGTCATCGTTGCTGCTTTGGCAGGTATATTCGCTGGGCATGGCGACGGCGGTTACGTTCTCGCTGCCCAGGGCATCGGCGGCAATGGCACAAACCAACGCGGAGTCTATTCCACCGGAAAGGCCCAGTACAACTTTGCTAAAACGGTTTTTATGAATATAATCCCGCACACCAAGTTTTAATGC
>CAXHHS010001272.1:0-1846 GCA_964015645.1 uncultured bacterium | reverse complement strand
TTGATGATGTTCCCTGGACAGAAGACCGCGATTGTTGGTGGGAAAACCTGGTGCCGCAGCAATCACCGCAGGCGGAGATGGAGCAAACCGGCGCGGAAGATGTTGTGATGATTATCTACACCAGTGGTACTACTGGCCGGCCAAAGGGCGCAGTACATACTCATTGCGGATTTCCGGTTAAGGCGGCGCAAGACATGTATCATGCGATGGATTTAAAACCGGAAGATACCATCTATTGGATGAGCGACATGGGCTGGATGATGGGACCCTGGGAGGTTTTCGGCTCTATGATTATCGGGGCAACAATGGTGTTTTACGATGGCGCGCCGGATTTCCCTGCCGTGAATCGCCTGTGGCAAATCGTTGAAAAACATCATGTTACGCACCTGGGAATTTCGCCGACATTAATTCGCGCGTTGAAACCGAATGGCGTGGAGCCGATTGAAAAAAACGATATTTCTTCATTGAGAATGGTCGGTTCAACTGGCAGTCCCTGGGACCCGGAATCCTGGCTGTGGCTCTTTAACAATGTTTTGGAGGGGAAAAAACCGATCATCAATTATTCCGGGGGAACGGAAATAAGTGGCGGAATTGTTTGCGGCAATTTTTTCAAACCGCTAAAACCCTGCGCCTTTTCCGGCCCGGTAGTGGGAATGGATGCCGATGTTGTGGACGAAGACGGCAATCCGTTACGCGGAGCCGTTGGCGAACTGGTCGTCAAAAAACCCTGGATTGGCATGACCCGCGGTTTTTGGCGCGATAAAGAACGCTATTTGGACAGTTATTGGCGCCGCCTAAAAAACACCTGGGTGCACGGCGATTTTGCAGCTATCGATAAAGACGGCCTGTGGTACATCCTGGGACGCAGCGATGACACCATCAAAATCGCCGGAAAACGATTGGGGCCGGCGGAAGTAGAATCCATTGCAAATGCCCACGATGCCGTTACGGAATCCGCCGCGATTGCCGTTCCGCACCCGGTAAAAGATAACGAGGTGGTTGTCTTTTGCGTTCTCCAAAAAAGCATTAAAGGCGACGAGAGGTTGCGTAAGGAACTCATGAATTTGCTCATCGAAGAATTAGGCAAACCGCTGAAACCGCGCGAGATAAAATTCACTGCCGCGCTGCCCAAAACCCGCAACGCCAAAGTGATGCGGCGTGTCATCCGCGCCGCCTATCTCGATGAAGACCCCGGCGACATCAGCAGCCTGGAAGATCCTGCAACTGTTGATGCAATTCGGAATAGTTATTGATTCACAGGAGAAAACTGTTGGCAAAATTAACCTTTTGGGGAGCGGCGGAAACCGTAACCGGCTCCCGCCATTTGTTCGAGATCGAAAACCAAAAAATGTTAGTGGATTGCGGCCTTTTCCAGGGAAAAAAAGAAAATCGGTTGAAAAACTGGGACCCTTTTCCCGTTTCTCCAGGCGAGGTTGATAAGATTTTATTAACCCACGCCCATATCGACCACACCGGCTATCTGCCGCGATTTTGCAGAGATGGGTTTTCCGGCCAAATCCACTGCACAAAATCCACCCACGCATTATTAGACGTATTGTTGAAAGATAGCGCACATATACAGGAAGAAGACGCAATCTGGGCAAATAAAAAGGGATTTTCCAAACACAAACCGGCTTTGCCGTTGTATACGGTGGCCGATGTCGAAAATACACTGGAGCTTTTTTCTCCCATTTATTATGGCGATGCATTAGCATTAAACAATTTTACCCGAATCAAATTTAAAGATGCCGGGCATATTTTAGGCTCCTCCTTTATCGATCTAAAAACGGAGCGAAATGGCCTGTCTCTTATACACATCTCCGAGCCCACGAGACTCCATTGCATC
>CAXHHS010001271.1:0-1857 GCA_964015645.1 uncultured bacterium | reverse complement strand
CAGTTATTTGCTGCGGTTCGACACGTTCTCCATCAAAAACCGTTGCGCCAACAATCAAATAATCAAGCATTTATCCTTTATCCTTTGTTAATATAATTTTGTTTTTTAAGCATTTTCGAATGTTTGCATCATCCAACGCAACCGGTCTATCATTTTCCAGCGAGATAAACCCCTGGCTGTCCATCGTAATGGGTTGTTTGACAACATCCAATTTAAAATAGCGGTTAGAAGGGCTTAAATCATGCGCTTTTGCGCCCGGAATTCCGGCTGCCACTCTCAAGTTAGCGAGGCGACCGATACCGGTTTCGAACATGCCGCCAACCCAACAAGGAAGTTCGTTCTCGAAGCAATATTGGCGTATTTTAAGCGTTTCAACTATGCCGCCAACTCGCCCGGGTTTGATGTTGACCTCATCCAGCGCATTTAATTGATGAGCGGAAATAAGATCGCCGATGTTGGTGATGCTTTCGTCCAAACAAATCCGCAATTGCGGCAGGCGATTTTTTAATTCGCGGCAAAGATCGATTCGGTGCGGGTCAAAGGGTTGTTCCAGCATGGCCGGGCGAAAATCTGCTACCGCTTTTAAAAATGCCCAATCGGATTCGCCGCAGGATCCATTGGCATCAAACCCGATATAAACGTCCGGAAACGATTCCCGAATAGCAGCGAGGGGGGCCAGATCCATTCCCGGTTTAATTTTGAGCTTTACGCGATGATAACCATTTTCGATAGCCGCTTGAACCCGCTCGACAGCAGCCGATTCCGTATCAAAAATACCCAGCGAAATGCCCGCCGGAATGCGCGTTATTTTTTCCCCTTGCCAAAGATCGAGCGGGTCCGGTTTTCCCATCCGCCGCCGCAGGTCAAACACGGCATCCAAAACGGCAGATGCCGTAAAATTCCAGCCACGAACCCTGGAGAGCGCGCTTAAGACATCTCCGATGGAATTGGTTGTATTCAAAGCCGGGAAAACGTAATCCCGAATAACTGCAATTGCTCCGTTAACAAATTCGCAATTGTAGAATGGGTCGGGCCGGCAGGAGCATTCGCCGATTCCCCAATTTCTATCGGCGTCAATCCAGCGTACAAATAATGCCTGTCGTTCATTGCGAATTCCAATCGCGGAACGAAACGGTTCGATCTGCGGTACAGCTACTTCCATAAGTTCGATTGTTTGTAACGTGATCTTTTCGGAGAGAAGCGTATTTCGTATTTTCAAATCTAAATTTTGCATTAGCCTCAGAACGTGTTTGAAGATCGAGAAATAGGCCACAAAGTCACGAAGTCTCTAAGCCTCACTAAAAAATTAAACTTTTCTTTGAGAAACTTGGCGTTTTTGTGGCTTAGTGACAATTTTCTAAACGGTCTCTAAGCCAACCATCACAGTTAATCAAATACCGGAACAACAACGCCGCCGGTTTCCGAAGGCCAGTTTCGCACAACTAATTTTCTATTGTTGAAATTAAGTTCAATGGCATTGGATGGTGTTGCCGGGAAAAAAATATCGACTGCATTTATAAACGGAAACGCGGCAAACAGCGGGTGGGGAGTACCGGAAGTTGCGCCGTTGCCATCATCGAACAGGAAAAAAGCAATTGTGGTTTGATCTGCGGAGGAAAGCTGCTCAGTAGAAAGAAGTTCATTATTTACAATCAATTGATCGCGGCCATGAATAACTGCCTGGCTAGAGGAAAATATTGCTAAAACGGATTGATTGTCGTCGCGGGGCAGGATATTCAATAATGTTCCGGCAAAAGAGGTTGGCGGAGGCACGGTGCGCAGGTAAACCAATTTGTCAGATCGAACAAATCCTTCGCGGTAATAATGAACCGGGCGCTCGTTTGGATTATTGCTGCT
>CAXHHS010001270.1:0-1858 GCA_964015645.1 uncultured bacterium | reverse complement strand
AACATCAAAAACCCCGGCAGGGGTGACATGTTAAAAAAGTGCACGGTAGAGAATTGAAAGTAAAAGCAAACAAAGCACACAAGCTGTAGCGTTGATAAATTTTTTCATCTTTGTAGAGAAAAGTTTAAAAATTCCCCGCCTTACCAAAGGAAGGTCAGATTTTCGCAGCGTTTAACAAGGAAATCAGGGGTGGTTGAAGGTGCTGAAAGCATTTATTGAAGCTGCCGATCTAGTCCCCTGGAAAGTCTGGCAGCTGAGTAATATTCTGCGCCTGCTGAATATGCCGAAGATTGTGCACAGTGATTAACCAAATCGCTTCGCCAATAGAAAACTTGAGCAATTTTGTGGCGGGAGATTGAAGCATTTTTTTGTTCAGCTCAAAACCATCTGCCTGTTTAATGAGTTCGATATATTTTTCCACTATTTCTAAAAATTGCTGCTGAATCGCAACATCCATAAAATTGCTTTCCGGGGTAAATAGTCGGGTTGTTCTTATCCTGAGTTTGGATTCCGGGACGATAAGCCCGATAAACTTTTTTGCGAACCAGGCAGGAGAAAATGCTTTCTCGCTAACCATATTGTTTTCCCGGGCAGTGCGAACAGCATCTTGAATGCGCGGATAATACAAATCCGCAGCAATATACAAATGCCGGAAACATTCCAAAATATTCCAGGATTTTGGCGCCGGCTTCCAAACAAGCTGGTTTTGGGATAAATTCGCAAATAGGCTTTTGGAATCAGCCAGCGCTTTTTCGCTAAATTCCAGCATTTGCTTTAAATGATCGTTTTGGATAGTTATTGTAGTTGAAGCAACTGTGGATGATTGCATTTGCCGTCTCCTTATGATATTAATTTCGGATTGTTCTGATGACGGCTTTTATCGCGTTTTGTTTTCTTCTCGAGATTTTTTTGAACGGCTGCCGTTAAATCCACACCGGTTTGATTGGCGATGCAGGTTAAGACAAACAGCACATCGGCCAGTTCATCCGCTAAATCATGGTTCTCATCGGATTTTTTAAAACTTTGATCGCCATAAGTTCGCGATAAAATACGGGCAACTTCGCCCACTTCTTCTACCAATTGCGCGAGATTGGTTAGCTCCGAAAAATAGCGTACACCGACTGTTTTAATCCAGCTATCAATTATATCCTGGTATTCTCGAATTGTTAATTCTGCCATTCATTTCCTTTTGTTTGTTTCGTGTGTTTAGTAGGCTGAATAATTACTCTGGAGTTATAATAAGCCTGGCCACCCGGCCTTCGGAGCCGGCGGCTAAAGCGAATTGGCCGGAAGGACTTACCGCGAGCGTATAAAAGACCTGATCGCCAAAGTCTTGCCAGGTTAAACCATCATCGATAGAATAGCTGCAACCGGAGCGCCCAACAGCAACTAAGAGTGAGAATTTCCCATGCTGTATGTATCGTACACAAGAGCGATAAGCAACGGATTGCGGGTTGTCCAACAGATGCCAGGTTTTTCCACCGTCGGTAGTTCTTGCCAGGTTATCTTTGGCAATTTCCGGGTTTTGATAATCGCCGCCGACGGCAATGCCGTTTTGAGTATCGCGAAATGCCAGCGAGAAAATACCGGAGGAAAGTGTTCCGCAGCGCATCGGCGTATTATAAACCGCCCAGGTTTGCCCACGGTCAGCGGAGTGAAAAACCCTTGCCGCTGCCCCGCCGGTAGCAATCCAGGCGTTTTTTGCGCCGCCAACAACGATGCAGGTGCCACTGGCAGCAAAGGCATATTCACCTTCGGTTGCCGGGGGAATTTTTTCCGGCGGAAGCTGCTGCCAATTTTCGCCGCCATCCGTTGTTGTGATAACAACCAGCTTGCCATCCACCGGATCGCTAAAGGC
>CAXHHS010001269.1:0-1858 GCA_964015645.1 uncultured bacterium | reverse complement strand
CCCAGGATTTGGCCAATCGTGCGGCGCTCTGGCTGACGATTGTTGCCATTGCAGGCGGAGCAATCACTCTTTTTGTCTGGCTGTTGATGATGGGAGAAGATTTTGCCTTCGCCCTGGAACGCACCGTTTCCGTTATGGTCATCACCTGCCCCCACGCCCTGGGGTTGGCAGTTCCGCTGGTAGTTGCGGTTTCGACCGCACTATCCGCCAAAAACGGCTTATTAATCCGCAACCGCGCCGCTTTCGAAAATGCCCGTAATTTGCAAGCAATTGTATTCGATAAAACCGGAACGCTCACCCAGGGAAAATTCGGCGTATCGGATATTATCACATTTAAGAGTAGCATGCACGACAAAACGCTGCTCAAATTTGCCGCTTCCGTGGAAGCGCATTCCGAACATCCAATTGCGAAAGGGATTGTCAATTCTGCCGGAGAAACATTCCCGGTAACAAACTTCAAGGCGCTTCCCGGCAAGGGAGCGCAAGGCGATGTCGATGGAAAATCCGTCAAAGTCGTCAGCCCCGGTTATTTAAAAGAACATCATCTTTCGATAGATGATGAACGGCCTGGCGCGCTTGCAAATCAAGGGAAAACAGTTGTTTATGTGGTGATTGATGGCGCGGTAAACGGCGCTATCGCTCTCGGCGATATCATCCGCCCGGAATCGAAAGACGCCATCCGCGAGTTGAAAGAAATGGGCATCCAAAGCATGATGCTGACCGGCGACAACCGCCAGGTTGCCAAATGGGTGGCGGAAGAATTAAACCTCGACGATTATTTCGCAGAAGTGCTGCCGCAGGAAAAAGACGCAAAAATCAAAGAAGTGCAATCGCGCGGATTACTCACTGCCATGGTCGGCGACGGCGTAAACGATGCCCCGGCGTTAGCTCGCGCCGATATTGGCATTGCCATCGGCGCTGGAACGGATGTGGCTGTAGAAACCGCCGATGTCGTATTAGTGCGCAGCAATCCGCAGGATGTGTTAAATATCGTCAAATTAGCCAAAGCGACTTATGGTAAGATGGTGCAAAATCTCATTTGGGCAACCGGCTACAACGCTTTTGCCATTCCCCTGGCCGCCGGTATTTTGTACGGTTGGGGAATCCTGCTCAGCCCGGCGCTTGCAGCAGTGTTGATGTCGCTGAGCACCGTCATTGTGGCGGTTAATGCGCGGTTTTTGAGGTTTTAAAACGAACGTGGAGTTTGATCTATGGCCAAAGAAAGGTAGACAGCAAAAAGAGTGAGAAAAGGGTTAAAACTAAAATGCTTCTCGCTACTGAGTTCTCATATAAGTTTCGATTGTTATCATTGATGATGTCTGGATCCAAGTTAAATATATTTATCATATTCCAAATTAAAACAATTACAAGAACCGAATATCTGATATGTTCTGCAACGGGGTTTGATCTATAGAAAAGTATAAATACTAAAGCTGCAGAACAAAAACCTGAAAACCAGATCATTAGCCGCATTAATTGAAGCACACCACCCCTTTTTTGGATCGATACAAGGGTTGGCCTAATTATAAGACGGTAAATCACTACCACGACAGTAACTCCAATGCCAATCCAGGTAAAAATAAAGGTATTATTTTTCAGAAACTCCATCATGGTATTTTTAAGTGTTTATTAAAGGGTGTTATCAAACCTCATTAAAAACATACGATTCGAAGAATTAACATTCAATCATTTTGAAATTTTTTTATATGGGTATTGTTAAAAATATATCATTTCCTTATTTTGATTCTTAAGCATCTCAAGAGAAAACTTTACAGTCGAATTTTGTTCTTATAGCCACTATCTGTTTAGCGGCTGTCTCTTATACACATCTGACGCTGCCGACGAGCTTCTTGGTGTA
>CAXHHS010001268.1:0-1861 GCA_964015645.1 uncultured bacterium | reverse complement strand
CACCAAGAAGCTCGTCGGCAGCGTCAGATGTGTATAAGAGACAGTGATTATAGAAATAATTCGAATAAGGCATCGTAAAGATGTTTATACTTGATTCAATGGTCTAACACTAAGCGATTTGGCAATAATTTATTTCAACCTATTTCCGCAACGTCACTTTCCGCACCAACCGTTGCTTGCCAACTTTCAGTTGTACGAAATAGATGCCGGAAGCAACCCGGTTGCCGTATTGATCTCTCCCATCCCAGACCACCGTTTTAAATCCCGCTGATTGTCTTGAATTAATCAATGTGCGCATTTGCTGGCCGAGGATGTTGTAAATTCTGAGTTTAACGTGCGCATCATTAGGAAGGCCGTATTCAATCGTAGTCGATGGATTAAACGGCTCCGGGTAATTTTTGCCCAGGATCAGCGTTTCCGGCAGGGACGCCGCCTGGTAATTCGTAAGGCTGTTTTCGCTTATATTGATGATTTCTGGCTTTTCTGATTGCGGTATCTCGTCGCTTGTTTCTGCAACTTCTTTTCCGCCATTTCTGATTTTTCCACCGGGGCGAAAAGCCAATTTCGATGTACTGCCGCCGGGGCGAATTTCTATGCCAATCGCTGCCCAGTCGACCGTCTTGTTAAAAATACCGTCAAATGCAACAGTTGCCGGAGTATCAACCAGGCGATCCTGAATTGCCAGGGTTGCTTTATCTCCGCCCAAAGCACCGTCTTGCACAAACTCGCCACGCTCGGTATAATCTGCCCCGGGAGTATGCCGCCGGTTTCGTAGCGCAATTGCGCCGTAAATAACCGCGCCGTCGGTTGTGGTGGTAAAATCGAAAGTATACCCATCGCTATCCGTGCCACCGCTGCAATCTCCATCCAAACCATTCGTATTCCCACCAACTGCCATTCCGAGCGGCATCGAGGAATCAACGCCGGAATAGCGCGTTACCGCAATCAGCGAATTTGAGGGGCTGCTTGCCAATGTTGCAGAAACCGTTCCATCCATTGTTGGATTACCAATGGCCACCCAGACTTCTACCCCGGTCATGGATCGCCCGGAACATTGCGCCTTTAGGCGATTCCAGGCTAATCCCAGGCCCTCGACATCAATGACATCGGTACGATTTTTGGTGACAATTGCTGCTAAATAAAGATCGCCGTTGACAGCGATAATATTGCCGGCAGTCGTAACAACAGCAGCCTCTGTTGCGCCACCGATGATCGTTTCTTCGTACACCACCGGGCCATTGCTGCTGCTCTGTTCTACAAAGCTGGCGGTAACGGATTTATTTTCGTTGATAATGATTGTCTGCGGATTTCTTGTCCCGTTCAAATCGCCATTCCAGCCAGAAAATTGGTAGTTCGGATCGGGAATCGCCGTAATTGTAACAACAGTGCCGATTTGATATTCGCCCCCACTGCCAGCAGGCGTAACCGGTGGAGGATCGAGCGTTACACTACCGGCTCCTTCCAAATTGATAGTCAATGTAAAATATACCTGTGGCAATTCGGAAAATACTGCCACTACGTTTTTATCCGAATCCATCGTAATCGTTACCGGGTTGTTAAAACCGTTTATATGGCCTCCCCAACCGCTGAATTGATACCCGATTTCCGGGAGTGCGGTTAACGTCACTTCCGTTCCCAGGAAATAACGGTTGCCATTTGCAGATTCCAATGGGGCGGGATCGAGTAAAATATTTCCCGAACCAAAAGTAAGAGTTGCCAGCGAAACCGTCGGCAGATTTTGTTCAACAAAGTTCGCAGTAACGGATTTATCTGCGTCAATAATAATCGTCTGTGGGTTCTCCATCCCACTCAAATCCTGTCTCTTATACACATCTGACGCTGCCGACGAGCTTCTTGGTGT
>CAXHHS010001267.1:0-1861 GCA_964015645.1 uncultured bacterium | reverse complement strand
CATCAAAATCAGTTTGGTTTTGGGAGTGATGTTTTTTTCGAAAAGCCGCACAATTTCATCGGGATCTTCGGCGGGGATGGGAATGGAAAATTGTTTTAAGACAATGCCTTCACGATTTTGGCGCTGTTTAAATGTGTTGATCATTCGGCCATAATCCTGGGTGGTTGTTAGCACCTCGTCGCCGCGTTCCAAATCAAATCCGAATTGGCAAATCTGCAACCCTTCCGATGCGTTGCGCGTCAGGGCAATTTCTTCGGCATCGCATTTGAAATTGTTTGCCAATCGCCGGCGAACGCCTTCCCGCTGCGGTTCCAAAATATCCCACATGGTGTACGCCGGTGCATTATTCGAAAAATCAAGATGGCGTTTCATTGCTTCTTGTACATACGCCGGTGCCGGGCTAACGCCGCCGTTGTTCAAGTTGATAATGCTGCGATCTACTGTAAATGCTTGCTGAATTTTTGTCCAGAACGCTTCGTGTGCCGCTAAAACTTTCGGCGGCCGTTTTTCACCTGCGATGGCTTTTAAGGTTTTTTGCATCCCAAACGGGTCAAACGCTGCGACTGCAATTCCAACCGGAACTGCTTTTCCAATGGCTCCTAAAAATTGCCGGCGATTTAACATAATATCATCCTATCGGTTTAGATGTATAAAATTGGTGGTTCAATATAGCACAAATTCGGCAATTTGTAAATAGGCTATCCTACTGTTTGCCCACGGCTTTCTCATAAAAATTTAGGGATTCGTTGTTTCCTTTAAATTTGCCAATTTTTCAAAAATCGTGGTAAGCGCCATAATCTGGCTTTTGTGCCCTGTGGTGTTTTTACTTGCGATTTTGAGCAGCCGTTCCGCCTCATCGAATCGGGCGGTGGTTATTACATCATTCAGGTAAAAGACAATCAATCCGAATTGCGTCAACAACTCACTGCACTTATCCACTATCGCAAAAAAGATAATCAACAATCCGGCATTGGCAAAAAGCACAGGCAAATCGAACATCGACAGACAAAATTATGCTATTGATGATGACTTCTTTGAGGAACGCTGGTTTGGGAGCGGGTTGCACACTTCTATTGTAATGAAACGAAATACCATTAAATTGAAATCCGGCAAAGTTAGTATCGAATCGCACAATTGGGTTCGGTCGGTATTAAATTTTACCTAAAGTTCGCTGAAAGCCGGACGAAAACAATAACATTGTTTCATTAAACGTTTGAAATGGAATATCTGCCCCTTGAATTATATATTGCTCCGATAATCGTTTTTCCTATACAGAAATAGTAGCAACATTCTTATTCATTAATACAAGTTTTAACCATCAAACCCTATGGAGGTATAATAATGAAGAAGCAAATTGGTATATTTATAGTATTTTTAGTCATTACAGTTTTGCAGTTTGGAATTGCACAGGAGGGCGCTGCAACGGTCGAGGCCATCGAAATTTGTACAAACATCGTAGAGCGCCAGCCGATTGATACGGATACGGTGTTTGCATCTACCGTGGAGCGCCTTTACTGTTTTACCAAACTGACCAATGCCGCTGCGCCAACGACGGTATCGCATGTATGGTATTATAATGATAAAGAAATGGCGAAGGTTGAATTGGCTGTTAAAGGCGAAACCTGGCGTACCTGGAGTTCCAAAAGAATTGTTGTCGGATGGTCCGGTAAATGGCGAGTGGATGTGGTCGCCGCTGATGGGACTGTCTTGAAAAGCAAAGCATTTACCTTGCAATAAAATGAACATATCCTTCCGGGTTTTCCGGCCAAATGATTTTGAACAGATTGTCGAATTTATGCGGGAATATTATGGTTATGCTGCAAAAAGCCTGCGGCTTTTTGCGCGTCTGCTCAGCTGCGCG
>CAXHHS010001266.1:0-1865 GCA_964015645.1 uncultured bacterium | reverse complement strand
TTTTTATGGTATGCGATTCTCCCGTTCCTGGCAATCAAAGCAACTGCGCCGGGAATTTCTCCCTTCTCTATCGCCTTTGTTACGGTCATATCGATTCGCGAGAGTCTTTCGGAGATAAAACCAACGTCTTCCGGGTTTGCTTCTTTAAATGATTGGGCGTTTATGAATTGAATGATGCAAAGACATAGAAAAAATATAGCGAGTTTTCTTCTCATTGATACCTCTTTCGTGGCTTTTATAAAAGGAGTGCCAAACTTCAGTTTGGCAATTTGCAAAAGTTGAGTGTCAAACTGAAGTTTGACACTCCGTTAGCCCGCCCGCAGCGCATTTACAATACTCAACCGTGCCGCCCGTACAGATGGCAGAAATCCGCCGATAAATCCCATAAACACCGCAAAAATCAACGATGCAATAATAATCCCCGGCGAAAGCGCAAAGTTGAAAGCCAGCTCGGTAAACGATTGAAAATTAAGGGTGGAGATGGAAAAGAATTGTAAAAACGAAGCGAGAAAAATTCCCAATACGCCGCCGGCCAGGGAAATAACCAGTGCTTCGATTAAAAAAGCAATCAAAATGCTGGTTCTGCGAAATCCCAATGCGCGCAACGTACCGATCTCTATCGTACGATTTGCAACAGCGGCATACATCGTGATGGTAGCTCCGACAATTGCCCCGGCGCTAAAAATAATTGTAATGAAAATCCCTAAAATTCGAATAAATGTAGATAACGCTTGCGATTGCTCGCCAAAATAATCCTGCTCTATTTTCGGTTCGAACTGCTGCAAACGGCGGTCTTGCTCGAAGGTTTGTTTAAACTGATCGAAATTGTTGGGATCATCTAACTTAAGCGTAATTGTTGAAACCGAGTTGCCACGATTAAAGGCATCCTGCATTTGAATGGCATCTACCCAAATTTCGGAATCAAACCCGGTTCCATCAGTGGAAAAAACGCCTACAATTTTCCAATCTGCTCCGGCAAATTTGAGGTTGTTGCCAAGTTGAGCCTGGGGAAATTTATCGGCAATTGCTTCGCCAACAATCAACTCCCGCAACGAGGGATTGAACATGGTTCCTTCGATAATCTCCACTTGCGGACGAAGGGTTCTTACCACTTTGGAAACGCCTCTTACAACGATGTTCGTAAGACCACCGTTCCCCTTATCAAGATTTATGACCACTACTGGTTCGCGAGAACCGATCAGCGTTCCATCGGTGGATTTTTTGAGATATGGCAGTGTTTCGATAACACCTTGCGTATCGCCACCAATGATGCTGGAGATTTCACCATTGGCGGATTTTCGAACGACCATCACATTATCCGTAGACCCGGTCGATTGCAGCGTTTTTTGAACGCCGTACGCCATCATCAACACAGCGGCAAACACGAATACGACCAGGGCAATCCCGGAAATAGTAATCGCGGTCGTCAACTTTCGCGACCGGAAGTTTTTTATGGTATAATTTAATGGAATCTTCATAGTGCAATCCTTATTAAATAGTCAAAGTTTTACGTATGGAAAATTGGAACGATGGAATATTGGATAATTATCAGGTATCATTATTCCAAAAATTTCAATATTCCATTATTCCATAATTGGCTACCCCACAAACCGAAACCCATCAATAATCCGGGTAGTTAATGCACGCTGAATGGGGAAAAGAGCGGCGAGGAGGCCAATCAAAATTACAGCGGCTAACGCCATAGCTGTTGTCCCTGGTTCCATTTGAAATACCGGAAACCAGCCTTTCGGAAGAAATGCTTCGAACCCGGCAATGAGCGGCCTGACGATCATTAATCCCAGTAATCCGCCGAGGAGCGAGATAAATAAAGATTCGCCCATGATAATCCAAGACAGGTGCTTGCC
>CAXHHS010001265.1:0-1876 GCA_964015645.1 uncultured bacterium | reverse complement strand
GGAGGGGACAGCATCGTGACGCGTTTAGCGAACGATGCAGGGGTGGTTGAAAGCGTCAACCTTCTCCAACCACCCCTGATTTTCTCACTGAACGTTTCGAAAATCGGTCCCCTCCCTTCGACAAGCTCAGGACAAGCCTTTATATGGCGGGGAATTTCTATAGATTTTATACCTTATTACCACCCGCCTCCCCAAACTAAATAAGTCCTTGAATATTAACAACTTTTGCTATTAATTTTTCACCTCAATTTTACAAGGAAACGCATGAAAGTTCTCCATACAGCGGATATCCATATCCGGGAGTATAATGATGACCGCTGGCAGGCGTTGCAGCAAATAATCGGTTTGGGGAAAGCGGAGCGGGTGGATGTTTTAGCCATCAGCGGCGACCTATTTGAAAATAACGCCAACGCGCAGCAATTGCGGCCCAAACTGCGCGAGCTGTTTGCCGATGCCGATTGGCCAGTGCTTATTATCCCCGGCAACCATGATGCGACATCCTATCCCGATGGTATTTTTTTAGGCGAAACCGTTACCGTCATTCGCGATTTGTTAGCGCCGGTAAAAATCGCTGATCACTATTTTTGGGGATTTCCCTACGAGGATTTATCGGAGGCGGAAATCCTGGAATACCTGAACCTTGCCGGGAGCATGGCCGCAGCGGATGCGACGCATTTGCTGCTCTTCCACGGTGAGCTTCTCGACATTATCGGAAATTGGATGCACTACGGAGAAGAAGGGCGGCAGCGATACTTGCCGGTTAAACTCTCCTATTTTAAAAATCATCCCTGGCAATACATCCTCGCCGGGCATTTCCACAGCAATTTTGATGTACACGAATTTGACAAAAACTGCTACTTTATCTATCCCGGTTCGCCGGTCGCCATCACCCGCCGGGAAATCGGCGTGCGCAAAGTAAATCTATTCGAGACTGGCAAACCACCGGCAGCCGTTACGCTGGAAACAGCTTATTTCGATAAACTGGAAATCCACTTCAACCCGTTGGAACAGGATGATCCGCTGCAAATCATCGCCGAAAAACTGCAAGATTTGCCGGAAAATGTCAAACTGCTGCTGGAAATACGCGGCTACTTCGACGGCAAAAAACTCAACAAAACCGAACAGGAACTGCACGAAGCGATCACCAAACTCACCGGCGAAAAGTGCGAAATTACCGTGATGGAATTTCAGGATATTCGCCAGATTTTGGAAGAAGATTTATTCAAATTATTTATCGACCGTTTAAAAAATCGCGATGGAGATTTGGCAGAAAAAAGAGATATTTTGGAAGTTGCCTTGAAGGCGTTTATGGAAATGAGGACGTGATGCGTGTTGCGTGATTTGTGGATTGGAAGATCACGTAACACGTATCACGCCCCACGATTTTAAAAAGCACCTTAACTTTATGAAAATAAAAGAGTTCCTAATTCATAGCTACGGCCCCCTTTCCGATACCGGCTTAATTCGCCTCGGCGCGTTTAATCTCTTTTGGGGCGAAAATGAGGACGGCAAAACGCTGACGCTGGAAGCGATTCTCCGGCTGCTGATGGGTAAAAATCGTAAGGTATTTCCGGGCATCGACCGCGTGGCGGAAAAACCCG
Organism: uncultured bacterium; assembly: GCA_964015645.1. Lineage (GTDB taxonomy): Bacteria > Calditrichota > Calditrichia > RBG-13-44-9 > J075 > CAXHHS01. The sequence continues at coordinate 275 of CAXHHS010001265.1, read as the reverse complement.
ACGGCTACCTGCTGCTGGAAACCGAAGACGGCAAAGAATATCGCCTGCCGGATGCCGGGCAAATCAACGATTTGCTGGATATTTCCCGCGAGGAATGCCGCAACTTATTCGTTATCCGCAACAGCGATTTATCGATTGCTCGCGAAAGCGAATTTTTTGATACCGTTAGCAATCGTTTAACCGGCTTGCGCACCCATCAAATCCAAAAATTAAAAGGCAAGCTGCGCGATTTGGGACATTTTACTACCGGAATGGATACGCTGAACACCAAAGAC
>CAXHHS010001264.1:0-1881 GCA_964015645.1 uncultured bacterium | reverse complement strand
CTGTAACACGCCCCTGGGGGAAATTGTAAGTGCGGATTTTTTCGCTGCGGTCGCCGCTGCGGATCATGCCGCGCCGCTGGCTGGAAATACTTTCTTGCTGTTTGCGCAATTCCAAATCGTAAAGGCGGGCTTTTAGCACCTTCATCGCCTTGGTTTTGTTTTTAAGCTGCGATTTTTCGTCCTGGCAGGAGACCACCAAACCAGTTGGAATGTGGACAATGCGCACTGCGGAGTCGGTTGTGTTTACATGTTGGCCGCCATGCCCGGAGGCGCGAAAACTATCGATGCGAATATCGTTGGAATTGATTTCGACTTCCACATCCTCGGCTTCCGGCAATACTGCCACGGAACTGGCGGAGGTATGCACCCGGCCTTGCGATTCGGTATCGGGAACCCGCTGAACACGATGAACGCCGCTTTCAAATTTTAGCCGGCCATACGCACCTTTTCCATTGATGGAAAAAACGACTTCTTTGAACCCGCCTTTTTCCCCTTCGTTGAGATTTATTAGTTCCATTTTCCAGCGGTTGTTTTCGCAATACTTGGTATACATCCGGTATAAATCCCCGGCGAAAATTGCTGCTTCGTCACCCCCAGTGCCGGCGCGAATTTCCATTATAGTGTTTTTGAAGTCATTCGGATCAGGTGGTACCAATAATCGCTGAATTTCCTTTTCCAGGTGCTCGGATTTTTGCTGAAGTTCGCTTAACTCTTCTTTCGCCAATTCTTTTAATTCTTCATCATCCGATTCATGAAGTATTGTTTTCGACTCTTCAAGGTCTTTCAACGTTTGTCTGTAAATGCGGTATTTTTTGACAATACCTTCTAACTCGGAATACTCCCGAGCCAGCTTGGTGTATTTTTCATGATCGCTGGCAATATCGGGATCGGCCATTTGCCCGGCGAGATTTTCGAATTTTATTTCGATGTCTTTTAGTTTTTCTAACATGGTCTTACTTTAACGTTTTAATATGAGCTACCACATCCTGGATTGCCTGATCGTCCGGCAATGTCAAAGCCATCGGCTTCATTTGCATCCCAAACAAGTCTTTGGGGTTCGAACCGCGAATGCCTTCTTTGAAATTTTTTAGTTGCTGAGTTAAATACCAACCTTGTAATCCCGAAAGGCGAGGCGCATTTAGAGCTTTATTTCCCTCACCATTTTGTTGGTGGCATGTCGTGCAGATTACATAAGCCGCTTTCCCTTTTTCCGGGTTCCCGGGAACGGTTTCCGCAGTAACAGCGGAATCAGGAAGTTGCAGGGTGTTAATATAAGCCACGACATCCAGGATCATTTGATCATCGGCCAGGGTTAATGCCATTGGCCGCATTTGCATTCCAAAAAGATCCTTGGGATTTGTGCCGCGAATGCCCTCTTTGAAGTTCTTCAATTGGCGGATCAGGTACCAATCATGCTGCCCGGTAAGGCGAGGTGAGTTTAAATCTTTATTGCCTTCTCCCTGCTGCCCATGGCAGGTGACACAAATCGCATACAATGCCTTCCCTTTTTCGGGATTTCCGGTTTGTTGAGCGCTTATGATAATTGTTGATGTAACCAGAAAAGGAATTAAAAAAAACAATATTTTTTTCACGTATAACTCCATCTTAAACCAAATAGTTAAAGCATCGGGAGAGTAACAGGATTAGTTAAACGGGTAAATACAAAAAACGGAATACTCAAAAAAAGAGCATTCCGTTTTAAACGTTGTCAAAAATCGTGCTGCTAACGACGATCTCCGTATTTGCGCAAGAATTTTTCTACGCGGCCAGCGGAGTCAACCAAATGCTGTTTGCCGGTAAAAAACGGATGGGATGAGCTGGAAATTTCCACTTTAATCAGGGGATATTCGTTGCCGTCTTCCCATTTAACGGTTTCTTTCG
>CAXHHS010001263.1:0-1887 GCA_964015645.1 uncultured bacterium | reverse complement strand
ACCAAGAAGCTCGTCGGCAGCGTCAGATGTGTATAAGAGACAGGTTCAATATTATAACTGCCTGCTTACAAAAACCAAAGTGGGTGAAATTAACGTTGCTGACAAAATGCGCGAGGTAGGCGCTGTAATCGGCGGAGAAGGCAACGGTGGCGTTATATTGCCCGATATCCATCTGGGAAGAGATGCCCCGGTTGCTGTTGCCCTAACTCTCCAATCTTTGGCGGAATGGGGAGAATCCATTACTGAACTGAAGCAGAGTTTACCGCAATATTACATTTTAAAAGATAAAACGCCGCTTGGCGAAGTAAACCCGGCCCAGGTTCTGGAGCATTTTGGCAATAAATACCAGGGCGGTAAATTAGATTTCTCCGATGGGCTAAGAATCGATAAAGAGGATTCCTGGATTCATCTACGAAAATCCAATACCGAGCCGATTATGCGAGTAATTACCGAAGCTCGAACGCCGGACATCGCCTGGAAGATTTTGCAGGAAGTAAAAGAAGAAATCGCCAGTTTAAGATCCGATTGATTCAAATTTTCTTTCATATCACGGTTTGCCTTATCTTTTAGGGCAAACCGTTAACGGCGGAATTAGATTAGAGAATTACGAACTACTCAAAAGTCCCCGATCAAACTTACCACCAGTTATGCCCTTATATCCTAAAGCCTGCCTGTTAAACGACCTTCCAATATGGGCTATTGGCTAAAATAACGCTCCCTATATGAAAATTCATTTGCTTATGTGAAATAATTTTATATTATCTGAGGGAAGTTTTATAGGAGAAGAAAAATGAATTGCATTTTCCGAAATGGCCTTTTGCACCTTACCTTATCACTTTTTTTTGTATTCCTCAGCCAAACTTCATTTGCCCAAACTTCCGAGCAAATTCAACAAAATATACATCGCCCGTTTGATATACTCCTGAAAATTTATGTGACGGAAAATCGGTTCGATTACGCCAGAATATTGAACAATCCCCGGGACCTGGAACGCTTATCCGACTATATTGACAATCTTGAGTTGCTCGATCCTGTCGAGTGGGAAAAAGAAGACGCGCTTGCATATTGGATTAATCTTTATAACGCCGCGACCCTGGAGCTTGTTTTAAAAAAATACCCGGTCAAAAGTATCAAAAAAATTGGCGGCCTATTTAGCTCTCCCTGGAAAAAGAAACTCGTAAAGGTGAATGGAAGAGAACTTTCCCTGGATGAAATCGAGAAAAATATAATATTCAAACAATTTAATGATGCAAGAGTACACTTCGCGCTAAATTGCGCCGCAATTGGATGCCCGCCGTTAAATAAAAGCGCCTTTACGGGCGATTTACTGAATGAGCAATTAGATGAAGCAGTAAAAAATGCTTTAGCGCAAGAATTATGGCTAAAAATAACCGATACGGAAATTAGCGTCAGTAAAATTTTTGAATGGTACAAAAAGGATTTTGCGAAATATGCTGGGTCCATTAGGGAATTTATCGCAAAATATCGTGAAAGTGAAAAAGAAGCGATTCTTGACCCCAATCGCAAACTGAAATACCTGGATTACGATTGGAAATTGAATAAGGTGAAATTCTAATTCTAATGAGTAAAAAAAGGCAAGAACGAAAGTTTTCTTCAACTTATTTTCTCATTTGGAAAACCATAAAAAAAATCCCCTACGGCAAAGTTGCAACTTATGGACAAATTGCCCGGGTTGCCGGTTTAGGCAGGCAGCCACGCATGGTGGGATATGCGCTCCATGCAACCCCCAAAGAAATAGAAATTCCCTGGCATCGCGTCATCAATTCGCAAGGTAAAATTTCACTTCCCAGGGAAGATGGCCGCTACGATTTGCAAAAGACTTTGCTTGAAAATGAAGGTATTGTTTTCAGAAAAGAAAAAGTACAT
>CAXHHS010001262.1:0-1887 GCA_964015645.1 uncultured bacterium | reverse complement strand
TGATAAAACCAATCCATCTTCATCATTTAACCCGGTTGCCTGCCAGGTATCGCCATTATTTTCCGAGCGCCAGACATTTTGCCCCACGGTTCCCGCCCATACAATATCGTTTTCATCTACCAGCAGGTTATTCAAACCGTTGTTGAGCAAACCGGCCATCATGGGGGTCCAGGTTTGGCCGCCATCCAGGGATCGCAAAGCGATATTGTTGTTGGTAAACAGCAGGCTGCTTCCGGCAAAGATCGTATCTTTTCCGCTAACGGCTAAAGCGCTAAATGCTTCTGCCGGGCTATTGGTGCGTTGCCAAAAATTATTTTGGGAATGGGCCACGCCAGCCAGGTTAAAAATTGTAGATAGAATGAGGATGATTATGTATCGATGCATCTACTATCCCCCTTTAGTTTAGAGCAAAATTTCTTATAAATTTAAGCGAAAATCGAACCGTGTTACAATAAGCTATGTTACTAAAATAAACAGATATGTGACATTATATATTAACGAAGCATGCTTGCATCGGTTAAAAGATCGTATTATTATGTTGTGAAATAATAAATCAAAATTCCGATAGAAATAAGGCGAATGGCTAAAAAATCGCATTCCAATATACAATCTGTCCAGGGTGACTTTGATCCTAAGCGCCCGAGACTAAAAAAAGCGTATTTAAGCGGCCTGTGGATCATTCCCGCTATACTGTCTGCGAATTCATTTTACCTGCGAGGGCTGGCAAAAGGTGAGGCAATATCCTGGCTGGGTGTTTTTATTGTGCAATTGCTGGTGTGGTCGCTCTGGGCAGGGTTTACGCCCTTAATCCTCTGGCTTGGCCGCAAGTTTCGTATCGAACGCCCGCAGTGGATAAAAGGGATCATTTTTCATATTTTTTCCAGCATCTTTTTGGTTTTGATATACCTGGTTTTTTATGCGTTTATTTTTGGATTTGTTAATAATGCCGCTTTTTCGCTTCGCTGGTTTATAAACATGTATAGCAGTTTATTCATTACTCTTTTTCACTGGGATATTTTGATTTATTGGTCAATTCTTGGAATTGGCTATGCGTTTGATTATTACAATAAATATCGTGAACGAGAGTTGCAAACGCTGCAATTGGAAAAGCAGCTGGTTCAAGCACAGTTGCAAACGTTGAAATCGCAGTTACAGCCGCATTTTTTGTTTAACACCCTTCACACGATTGGCGGCCTGGTGCGTTACGATAAAAAGGATGCGGCGGTGAAAATGTTAGCCGGATTAAGCGATCTGCTGCGTCTCTCCCTGGAAAATACCGGCAAACAAGAAGTCTCTTTAAAAGAAGAAATCGCCTTTCTGGAACGCTATTTGGAAATTCAGCAAATGCGTTTTCGGGATCGCCTAAAAGTTGAGATGGAAATTGCGCCGGAAACGCTGAACTCGCGGATTCCCGCGCTCATCCTGCAACCGATTGTCGAGAACGCCATTCGCCACGGGTTTGATAAGCTGCGCTCCGCCGAACACCTCAAAATCACCGCGGCAAAAGACAATGGAGCCTTATGTTTAACGGTTTATAATGATGGTCCCGCTTTGCCGGAAAATTGGGAGCTTTCAAAAACCCGCGGCGTGGGGTTGGCCAATACTCGCCAGCGGCTGCAACAACTTTACGGCGAAGATGCTAAAATAGCGCTTCAAAATACTCAAAACCGGGGTGTAACAACAACGCTTACCCTGCCGTTTTTATTTGCCGAGGAGCGACAAACCGATGAGCAATAATTCTCCGGCACCGTTTAAAACATTGATCGTCGATGATGAACCGAGAATCCTTACAAGTCTGGAGCGTATTCTCAGGAAAGAGAAATATTCGGTTTTAAAGGCGGAATCCGGTAAGGACGGGCTCGAGATGGTCAAGGGGAATGATATCGG
>CAXHHS010001261.1:0-1889 GCA_964015645.1 uncultured bacterium | reverse complement strand
GGCGATTTGTAGAGTAGCGGCCATTTAACGGTCTCCTTTTTATATTGAGTTATTTTTTTGACCCCGCTACGCCAGGGGCAGGCAGGGATTAACAGGATTCACCGGATTTATTTTTCCGGTATTTTGATTCGGATAGAGAATTTTCAACATATCCTGTCCATCCAGTTTATCCCATCAGAAAAATGTTATTTAGAATACTTCGAAAGGCTATTAGTTATCGAGAATTAAATCGAACTCGTTAAGTCCATTCAGAAATAAAATTAGAATCTTAATCTTAAGAAAATCAATAGTTTACAAAGTGTTTATTTTGAATCCTTTTTCTTAAGGCGCTCTACCATTTCCAAAACAAAATGGCGTTCTTCTTCGTTCAGCGTTGATAAAATTTCAAGAATTTCCGGGATATATTTTAGTTGGAATTTCCGGGGCAGAACGTTACTTGCGACATCGCTCCCCTTTGGCTTCAGCTGGTTGTATTGATCTTTTCCGGCGATTTCCGCAACTTGCCCTGAATAGCCGGGATGTTCTTTGTAAGCGTTTCCTTTAACCAGCCAGTGTAGATCGATATCCAGGAATTCGGAAATCAGTTGCATATTCTCGAAACTGGTTTTCTTTTTTCCGGTGATAATTTCGCTCAGGGTTGATTTCGGAATGCCTGTACCGTCTGAAAGATGAATTTGCCGGAGTTTCTTCTCTTTTAAAACTGCCTTAATCCGCTCGCCGACTGTCTCCATAAATACGCTTTCACGAACTTTTTTATTTTTATCTTGATTTATTCGCTATGACGAACTATTTTAGTGTGCACTTTTTTGGTTTCAGGCAACCCCGTGGCCGGGGATATTTCAAACGAAAAGAGTTGTTACAAACCAGCTGAATGTTTAAGCCGCATTTGCATGCAAATCAAGTCAAAAAATAACAAGCACAATCTTATTAGTCAATAAGTTTACATACTTTATAGGAGAAGTTCTATGACCTGTCAGCATGAAGGATGCAATAGCACTATCGTGGTGGATTGCATCCGCCCGGAATTGGTAAAAGCTGCCGAAAAAATTCACGCTTGCGATAAAACGATCTGGCAACAACTTGAAGAAGAATACATCGAATATTTCTGCATCCGGCATTGCCAGAAATATGGGTACTGCTGGAGTTGCGGTTTTACGCAGCAAAATCTACCGGAAATGAATGGTAATGGGTTGTGTAAATTCTGCCACCTGGTGTAAGTAGGCAGTAGGCAACTCGCTCGAGAATTTGCCTACTGCCTACTTCGCCTACTTTACAAATCCGATCACGTCTCTTCCGTGGCCTTTTCACCGCTTTCTTCGTTAGCGTTCTCTTTAGTCTCCTTACTCCGCCATTCGCCGAAGACAATCATTATTCCCAATCCGGCCATTATTTCCACATCGGCGAAATTGAATATGCCGGTTTTTAGCCAGCCGTAACCGGTATCCATGTGCATAAAATCAACTACCCGCCCATCGTTTAGTACACGATCGATAAAATTACTAACACCACCACCGGCAATTAACGCCAGGGCAATGGTTTGCATGGTTGTTAAACTTTTATTCAGAAAAAGATACCCCAATAAAACCATCAACAGAATACCGACTAAAACGGTTAAAAACCAGAAGCGGATTTCTTCCGGGAAGTCGGATCCAAACCCCAGCATCGCGCCGGTGTTTTCGGCGTATTTCAGAACAAAAAAACCATCGAGGTAAATTTGGGGGGCAGCAAAGCGGAGGCTTTCCTGGGCAATACTTTTGGTAATTTGATCGAAGGTAATGCAAGTTGCAATTATAAATAAAACCATCAGCGTTCGATTTCGTGTGTTCATTTGTGCGTCCCTAAAGTCTTTTAAGAAGGTGTATAATTTCTTGTTTTTGTCGTAGACCCGC
>CAXHHS010001260.1:0-1890 GCA_964015645.1 uncultured bacterium | reverse complement strand
GGGTACGAGGGGCTTTGTTGGTAAACGAGAGATTGGGATGAATCATTTTTTCCTCATCTCCACCTCCATTTCTAAAAGGCGAATTTCGCACATAAGTAAAAGGTGAAGTACAGAGAGTTAAGTCGTTTTTCAAATAGCTTCCTTTCCCTGAAAGGGAAAAATATCATAGCCCAGGGCATCGCCCTGGGAAAATAAAAACGGAAACCATATCAAGCCCTGAAAGGGCGAAATAAAGAGAGCTATTTCGCCCTTTCAGGGCTTGATATTCACAATATCCAAATTCCCGGCGCGTTGCGCCGAGCTATATTACCTCGCCCCGTTGGGGCTTTAGACTCTCTGTACAGAGAGTCACCTTTTCGAAGAAGGGATCGGGGGGGAAGCTAAAAATAGGATTTGCGTAGGAGCCCAAAAACAACATGGACGTTTTAACAGCCACATTTTGGATGTGTATTTTTCTGCTGATATACCCATACCTCATTTACCCGCTGCTGCTAAAAATATTCATAAAAATAAACGGCACGAAAAATGAGCCACCCCCAAATAGCAACGACCGGCCTTCCGTAACCTTTATCATTTCCGTACATAATGAAGCGCAAGTGATCGAAGAAAAACTCGCTAATGCCCTGGCATTGGATTATCCGCAAGACAGGCTCGACATCATGATAATTTCCGACGCCAGCGATGATGAAACCGATGCCATTGTAGAAGAATGGGCGAAAAAGCATCCCCCAATTCGTCTGGTACGGCAGCACCAGCGGCGCGGCAAAACCGCCGGGTTGAACGCCGGCATTCGCCAAAGCACCAGCGATATTATCATTTTTTCCGACGCCAACGCGATGTATAAAAAAGACGCCGTTAGCGAACTGGTAAAATATTTCGCCATGCCGGATACCGGTTATGTGATGGGCGCCGCCCTCTATACCGATGCCTCGGAGAGCGAAGCCTCGCAAAGCGAAGGCCTGTATTGGAAATTCGAATTGGCCCTCAAAAAGCTGGAGACAAAATTTCATTCGGTGGTGGGCGGAGACGGAGCGATTTACGCTATTCGCCGCGAGCTATACTGGCCGCTGGAAGATGACGACATCAACGATTTTGTAAATCCGCTGCAAATTGTTGCCAAAGGCTATCGCGGAATTTTTAATCCCGATGCCATCTGCTACGAAGATGCCGGAGGTGAATTTCAAAAAGAATTTAAACGCAAGCGGCGCATTGTTAATCGAAGCTGGCGGGCGGTAAAACGCTACATCAGTTGGTTTGATGCCGGCAGGCAATTCAAATTTTTATTCCAGCTATTTTCTCACAAAGTGATTCGCTGGTTTAGTATGGCGATTTTGTTTGTGCTGTTCGTAACTAATTTATTATTAACTGTTTACAGCCAGGGTTTGTTTTTCAAAATTGCCTTTATCGGGCAGGTTGCAATGATTGTCGCCGCCTTGTTGGGCGCTTACCTGGATAGCAAGGGCAAATCGATTCCCAAACTAATTTATCTTCCCTACTACTTTTTCCTGGTGAATTACGCCGCTTTGTTGGGTATTTGGGATGAGTCGCGCGGAATTAAGCATGTGGTTTGGGATCATGTTAGGGAGTCATAATTAGAAGGAGTGCAAAATTCATTTTGCATTTCGCATTGCTTTTTTAAGGCAAAATGAATTTTACACTTCTTATATCGTTTTTCGGAGAAAAAATTATGTGTGGTATTGCCGGAATATATTATTTCGACTCAACGCGAAAAGTGGCGCAGGCGGATTTAAAACAGATGACCGATGCCATTGCCCATCGCGGCCCGGATGATGAGGGGTTTTTCATCAAAAATAACACCGGTTTGGCGATGCGGCGCTTGAGCACTGTCTCTTATACACATCTGACGCTGCCGACGAGCTTCTTGGTGTA
>CAXHHS010001259.1:0-1899 GCA_964015645.1 uncultured bacterium | reverse complement strand
TCAGCCTCGGAATTCTCCTTTTCCGACTTGTGTGCAGAGAGTAGCCTTTGTAAGGAGGGGAATTTTCTCCATTTCCATTTTCGATTTCCGGTTCATTCGAATAAAAAAAATCTTGTTTAGACAAAAATGAGGCTTTGCTCTCGTGAAACGAATGAAATCAATATCAGCAGATCAAAAGCAGACGCTTGTTATATTAGGGCTAATTGCTGCCGCCGCGCTTGCCGTCGGCGTATTAATATTTAAAGCAGATGCCATCATTATCCTGGCATTAGGCATCGCCGCCATCGGATTTTTAGTGATGCTATTCAGGCCGGATTTTGCCACCATGGTAGTTATATTTTTGATTTATACTAATATATCTGTTATCGCGTATAAATTTCACGGTGTTCCACAGGTTGTCGCCGGTTCAATTTCATTATTAATATGCGTTCCATTTGCCGTTTATATTTTTATTCGACGCGAGCCGATTAAAATTGATTATACATTTTTGTTGATGATCCTCTTTTTTGTCGCACAAATGCTGTCGTTTTTTATGGCCATCAACAAACAAATTGCTTTTGATTGGGTGTTTAATTTTCTCTTCGAAGGATTATTATTGTATTTCCTGATCATCAACGTGGTGAGGCGCACTGCGGTTTTGAGAGGTGTTATTTGGTCTTTAATTATTGCCGGAAGTCTCTTGGGCGGTTTAACGTTTATTCAAGAAACTACAAAATCTTACAACAATAACTTTGGCGGATTAACGCAGCGGAATTTAAACAAAGGATTGGATGACAGTTTAACCGAGGGTAGTGGCCTGGTAAAAGAACGCCACAAGGTACAAACTGCTCATCGCGCGGGCGGTCCAATCGGCGATCCCAATCGTTTTGCGCAAATTTTGGTGGCGATATTACCCTTAGCATTTTTCCGCTTCCTTGATGAAAAAAATACCAATATGAAGCTACTCGCCATGGGAGGCGTCGTTCTTATTTTAGCGGGCGTTTTATTAAGCTATTCTCGCGGCGGATTTTTGGCAATATGTATTATTGTCGCTTTAATGACCTTGATGCGATACATCCGCTGGTACCAGGTTGTTCTCTCAATGATCGGTTTGTTAGCTGTTACAGCGATTGCAGCACCTGGGTATTTTACCCGAATGGATACGATTAAAGGCGTCTCCGGCCTTTTTTCACAGGCAGCCGCTAACCAATCCGATGCCGTTATCCTGGGACGCACAACGGAGATGTTAGCAGCATTAAACGTATTCCTGGATTACCCGATTATCGGCGTTGGCCCCGGGCAATATGGTAAATATTATTCGCTGGATTATATGAGCAACCCGGATATTGCCTTCCGCCGGATCGATAAAAGCCGTCGCGCGCATTCACTTTATTTGGAACTCGCTGCCGAAACCGGCATCCTGGGTTTAGGCACGTTTACGGTAGTGATCATGTGGGTTATGTTTGGCTTGTGGAAGGCACGTAAGCAATGGCAGCATCGAAAGCCGGAGTTCTGTAATTTTGCGGCAGCTTTTTTCCTGGGAATTGTCGGCTACTTGTTTACGGGGATATTCCTGTCGCTGGCATACCAGCGATATTTATGGGTCATTGTCGCACTTGCCGGCGCTACCATTCATATTTTAAATGCCGCGCAACAAGAGCCGGAGGAACAGCCGGAAGAACAATTTTATGAAAACTGGCAAGGTGCTGGTGTGCAGCCTACAAATTACCAGGGAGGAGGATTGCAATGGCAGCAGAAGCCCTGAAAACCAACCCGGCTGAATCGACTCTCGTTCCGGAACCGGCGCTCAATCGCGATTTGATGGTAAAAATTTCCCGGCGGCTGGACTGGCGATTTTTGCTGCCGGAGCCGTCTTTAAATCGCGTCGCATACATCGGCCCGGAAAACGATGATTTGCTC
>CAXHHS010001258.1:0-1907 GCA_964015645.1 uncultured bacterium | reverse complement strand
ATCTTTGGTCGTGGTAATGATTGGTGCAGCCATAACACATATTTCCAATCAAGAAATCGCGGAGATTATGAATCCGATCATTTTTATGGGTTTTCTGATTGTTTTACTATTTTTACTTAAAACGAGGAAAATGGAAGCTTGAGATCCCATCAGGTCTGCATCTCTTTATTTACTTCATTACTCAAAATCCGGCGGATGGTTTCGTCAAGTTGCCGGGAGGAGGTGGGTTTGAGGAACATTTCGGCGATGCCGATTTCTTCCGCTTTTTCCATCGTAATGGTTTCGCTGTAGCCGGTCATTAGAATAACCGGGATATCGGCACGGATTTGCAATAGTGCTTTTGCCAACTCCACACCGAGCATTTGCGGCATTACCTGGTCGGTAATTACCAAATCGAAATAATCCGGATTTTCACGGAATTTTTCCAGAGCATCCCGGCTGCTGGGAGTAGTGGTCACCTTGTAACCCAATCGTTCCAGCATTTGTTTGCCGGTTTGCAGGAGCATTTCTTCATCATCGACAAATAAAATATGGTTGTTTGTTTTGGGCAATTTTTCTACATCGAGAATCGTTGGTTCCGGTTTTCCCGCTACCCGGGGCAGGTAGATGTTAAACGTGGTTCCAATACCTGGTTCGCTGTCTACCAATATTGCGCCATCATGGTTTTCGATAATTGCATGCACCACCGAAAGGCCCAGGCCGGTTCCCTTTTTCACTGATTTTGTCGTAAAAAACGGATCGAATATTCTGCCGATAGTGGCGGTATCCATTCCGTGGCCGGTATCGCGCACCGTCAGTTGAATGTAGTCACCTTCTTCCAGATCTGCATCCACTTTGTTTTTATACATATCGATCTTTATGGGCATCAGGATAATATCCAAAACACCACCGCTATTGTGCATGGCATGTAACGCATTTGTACCCAGGTTCATCACAACCTGGTGTATTTGGGTAGCATTTGCTAATATAAATCCGCAGTTCGGATGGATGTGTTCCATTACCTTAACGGAAGGCGGCGCAGAAGCCTGTAATAGCTTTATCGCTTCTTTAACAGCCGTTTCTATATGTACTGTTTTTTTCTCGGTCTTTTTCTCGCGGCGGAAGGTTAAAATTTGGTTTACCAGGGATTTCCCCCGCAAGCTGGCTTTGTGGATATGCGACAGCCGCTCCTGGGCAATGCTATTTCCGGGCAAATCATCCTGGGCCAATTCCGTATATCCCATTATGGAGGCGAGAATATTATTAAAATCATGAGCGATTCCACCGGCCAGCGTTCCTAACGCTTCGATTTTGCGCGCCTGGAGCAATTGGTCTTCAAGTTTTTTTCGCTTGCTAATGTCGCGGCCAATGATGAGGACTCGCCGCTCACCATCAACATCCTTAAAATGATTTCCCCGCGCTTCGAACCAAAAAATGGTGTCATTTCGATGCACCACTCGATAGGTTGCATTTACCGGTCGTGCAGAATTTAACATATCGTTAAATGCCTGGCGGGCAATCTCCAAATCCATTGGGTAAATGTTGTCGAATATTGAACTACCCATTTTCTCAAAATCGCTATAACCGGTAAAATCGGCGGCGTTTTTACTAATGTAGACAATCTTTCCATTTGCATTTACAACCGTAATCAATTCGGAGATATTTTCCAGGAGTGTGCGAAATTTTCGTTCATTATCTAACAATGCCGCTTTGGTTTTTTGCTGCGTTATATACGATTTCCGAAGTAATTTTAACAGGATTGCAAATACAATAGCCAATATACAAGAAAGCAATACCAGGAAATTCAACTGCTGCCATTTTGCCGCTAATTTCTGAGAAACATCTGCCTGGTTATCTCTAACCATTTTTACCGCCGCTCTAATTTTATCGATCGCCTGGTTTTTTTCCTGGTAAAGCTGATTGTGACT
>CAXHHS010001257.1:0-1910 GCA_964015645.1 uncultured bacterium | reverse complement strand
GAAAAAGATTACCCTGGAGACATTTCCCAAATCAATTGAAATTCAGCTTAACATCGCCCCGGATTTGTGGACGGTTTCCGGAGATGCCACACAATTACACCAGGTTTTACTGAATCTCTGCGTAAATGCCCGCGACGCCATGCCAAAAGGCGGCCAATTGATGATTGCCGTTGAAAACGTAATGCTCGATGAGAAATTTGTCCGGGTTAACCTGGACGCGCGGGTGGGAGAATATGTCGTTATCCGGGTAAAAGACAGCGGCGTGGGAATTCCCGATGATATTATTAACCGGATTTTCGAACCGTTTTTTACCACGAAGGACACCGGTAAAGGAACCGGGTTGGGGCTTTCCACTGTTATGGCCATCGTAAAAAGCCACGGCGGTTTTGTAAACGTTAGCAGTAAAGTTGGCAAGGGAACGCTCATCGAAGTGTACCTGCCGGCGATAGAAGAGTTTGAAATGGATGAGGTCGATTTAATCGTTTCCGATCTTCCATCGGGAAACGGAGAGCTTATTTTAGTGGTAGATGATGAAACATCGATCTTGGAAATTACCCAGGAAACCCTGGAAACCTACGGCTATAAAGTGGTCATCGCCCATCACGGCCTGGAAGCGGTTGAGATTTATAAAAAACGTAAAACCGAAATCGACCTGGTAATTACCGATATGATGATGCCGGAAATGGATGGCATCACCACGATCCGCGAATTACGCAAATTAAATCCCGATGTAAAGGTCATCGCTTCCAGCGGTTTTATGGAAAATGAACGGGTGGCGGAATTTATGGGAAATGGCGTGGAGGCGTTTTTACACAAACCGTATACAGCAGATAAACTGCTGGAAACGCTGCACAAATATCTTCATCAAAATCAAGAAGCATAAATACAATGCCTGTACAAATTTTGATTGGCCATGTTAAATAAGATTTGCTATCGCGCACTTTTTTAACATATCACCCCTATTAATTTTTGGCAAAAGACGCCAAAAATTAATTAAATATCTTTCTTTACTTCAATCGGAATTTCTTCTCGCAGGTTTGATAGCCACTTTTCAAATTCTTTGCTGCTTTTAAACTCTTTTGCCAACTGTTCTACTCGTTGCCAATCTCCGTCCAGGGAAATTGCACGAGCTTCACTTTTGCTGTTTAACCTGATGATGTGATAGCCGAAATCGGTTTTAAACGGCTGGGATATTTCGCCGGGTTCCAATCCTTTTATTGCTTCCTCAAATTCCTTTACTTGAAATTTGCCAATCGCGAACCCTCCTAAATGCCCTTTGTCTTCGCCAACATTTGGGTCATCAGAGTTTTCCAGGGCCAGTTCTTCGAACTTTGTTTGATCATCCGCTACTTTGCTGCGAATTTCATTAAGCCGGTCTACCACCCGGCGTTGATCTTCATCCGTTGGCTGCAAGCGGATAAGGATATGGCGGGTATGAATTCTTTCGCCGGATTTATCGATTAATTGGATGATATGAAAGCCAAATTGAGTTTGAACGATTTCGGAAATTTCGCCCGGCTCCAGGGCAAAGGCTGCTTCCTCAAATTCTTTTACAAAATCTCCCCGGCTTACCCAGCCCAAATCGCCATCGTTGACGGCAGCACTGGGATCTTCCGAATATTTTTTTGCCAGGGCAGTGAAATCTTCACCCTGGTCAATTTTTTCTTTGATGGCACTAATCTTTGCAAAAGCATCCTCAGCGCTCTCCGGGCTGGGAGTAACTCGCATCAGGATGTGCGAAATGTCTACGGTTTCATCAATTTGCGGCAGGCTGTCCTGGTATTGCTTGTAAAAATTTTCTACTTCCCGCCGGGAAACTTTAATATCCGCAAAATATTTTCGGCGGAGTTGATCAATAATCATACGGCTGTCTCTTATACACATCTGACGCTGCCGACGAGCTTCTTGGT
>CAXHHS010001256.1:0-1910 GCA_964015645.1 uncultured bacterium | reverse complement strand
CCGCGGTAAAAAGTTTGAAAATTACCGTTCAATTCCGACACTGCGCGAATATATTTTGATTGACCAGTACGAAATCCACGTGGAACAATTTTCCATTGGAAAAGAAGACAAATGGATGCTAACCGAATATCGTAACCCGGAAGATATATTTCGACTATTTAATCTCGATATTGAAATGTCGCTGAATAGGGTTTATGAGAGAGTGGAATTTGATTGAGCTTCTACGCTCACAGTTTTATTCAGATTAGAAATGAGGTATTCTTGAATTATCTATATAACGTATTTACTGTCATGGTGCTCATCTTCTCTCAAACTACAGTCCTTTCACAAGGCAATATGGCTAAAAATAATGCCATCATAAATCTCACAATTCATTCAACAGTATTACAACGTGATCAGCACATCCAAGTTTACCTCCCAGAAGATTATTCAACCACCTCACGAAGCTATCCTGTATTGTATATTCTCGATGGTCAACATTATTTCTACTATGGAGTTGCTTTCCAGCAGACATCAAAATGGCGCTATAGGTCACCGGAATTTATTGTTGCAGGTATAACGACAAAAAATAAACAGTTGCGACGTTTGGATTTTGGCTCGGAATTACGTTTTCTAAAATACCGAGATTTTTTAGAGAAAGAACTTTTGCCTCATATTGAGAAAAACTATCGGGTTTCTGATGATCGTATGATTTTTGGTTGGCAGTCGCCCGGATATTGTGTTATCCAGGTTTTACTTGAACGCCCGGAACTCTTTAGCGCCTATTTTGTAGCTAGCGCAGCATCTGTCGATTCTATTAAGTTTGAGCAATTCGCCAGGCGTAGCTTAAATTCAGAAAAGTTTCTCTACTTTGCACGTAGTCCTGACGAGACCTGGTTGACAAAAGTGTTTACTAAATCCACTGCGCTATTACAAAAAAAAGCGCCCAAGAATTTACGTTGGAAAAGTGAGTTATTTGTCGAGGAAGATCATTGGTCAACGCCCTATCGCACCATTTATAGGGGGCTTACCGAATACTACTATGATTATCAACCTTTACTATTTGAGAGCCTTCAAGATTACGAAAACGCTGGTGGAATTCAACATCTAATTAACCACTACCAGAGGCGAGGAGAGAAATATAATGTTTCTCATGAAATACATCCCTCAACTATCTTTAACCTTTTGTCACTTTCCATGCGTGCTGACAACTATGAGTCTTTTGATTTTTTTATGACATATTTTACCGGAGAAATACCCGGGCTTTACCCGGTGCGCTGGCATCATCGATATGGGCAATTTTACTTAAAGCATGAAAAACTGCAAAAAGCTCAGTCTTTCTTTAAAGAAGCGTTGCAGGCTATGCCGAATTCCCCACTTCTTTATGCTGGCCTCGGTGATGTCTACCAAAAACTTGGAGAAAAACAGCAAGCGGAAGAAGCTTATCAAAAAGCAATTGATTTGGCACAAAAAATTGAAGATCCTGGTTTAGAAAATTATAAGGATAAACTTATAAAGCTGAAAACAAACGAATAACCTCTTGAAATAAATAGAATGACGTTTAGAAATCGAAAAAGACAAAATCAAAAGTAATGGCGCAGGAGCCTATAACCCACTATTGCTTCACTTTACCACCAAAAACTTCCCCCTTTTCTCTTCCCCATTCAACCGAACCAGGTAGATATAAACGCCGCTGCCAGCGAGGTTACCGGCGTTGGTTCGCAAATCCCAGGTTACGCCGCCGGCGGCGTTTATGTCTTCTAATCGCCGGATGAATTGGCCGGAGGCGCTGTAAATCAAAATTTCGCTTTGCTGCGGGAGAT
The DNA here is from genome assembly GCA_964015645.1 of uncultured bacterium. Lineage (GTDB taxonomy): Bacteria > Calditrichota > Calditrichia > RBG-13-44-9 > J075 > CAXHHS01. Next base: position 108 of record CAXHHS010001256.1, on the reverse strand, counting down.
TGCCGAACATTAAATCCTGCGCTGCACTTTGTAACCGATAAGGATTGGGATACACAATAACATTTTCCAGGTTGCTGGTAGTATGTAAAATTGTAAGGCGGTTTGCTC
>CAXHHS010001255.1:0-1911 GCA_964015645.1 uncultured bacterium | reverse complement strand
TGGTAGGATTTGTGGAACCGCTTAAATCGCCGGACCAGTGATCGAACATAAAACCGGGAGCGGCATTTGCTGTTAGCGCAACGACGGTAGCGCTGTCGTACACCCCGCCGGGTGGATTTAAAGACACGCTGCCAGGGCCGCTGGTATTTACGGATAAAGCATATTGGGGAATATTGCTGGCGTGGATATCGATGGTGTTATACCAGAGTTCTCCCCGCGATTCATTTTCCCCCAACACCACCAGGTCGCTAATACTATTTAATATTTGATAGGGTGCGGAAACGTTATTAAATGCATCCGAGCCGTTTTCCAGAACCGGCTGCCAATCGTTGGCGCTAATATTGGTAAGGCTGTCGCGGTGCTGGGCAACATACTGAATGATGCCGCCGGTACGGGCAAAGGCGTAAAGCCTTTTATTGCTGCCATCGAAGGAAACCGCCGGACGCGTGCCGCCGTCGGATTCGACCTCAAACACAGACCAATCAGCCAAAACATCGCGTTTCAGGATAAAAAATGTCGGCCCGCCATCGCCTAATTTGCACATCGCGTATAAATTATGATCGGCATCTTTGACGATGTTCACATGATCATCAGCCGCCAGCTCCGGGTAATTATCAAACGGTAAATCTTCTTCGATCCAATTGCCGGAATTGTTTGCCGCGAGGCTATCCGGTAGGCGCATAAACGTATAATCCAGGCTGCCGCTGCCTTCTCCAACGAATACGCCAACGTTCCAACCGGTTCCGTAGAAAAACGGAATGGCATCGGTCAGCGCGCTGCTGGCACTGCCCAGCGAAAAACTGCTCCAGGAATCGCCCTTATTGCTGCTGTAATTTACGCGTAGGCTGCCTCCGCTGGAGGAGAACACGAACAAATCGCCATCATTGGCTTGCGTAATGCTGGCGGGATCATTAGAGCCGGCACCTATCGATAAACTTTTCGGAAAACCGGGATCAATCGCCCAACCGCTTGCAGTGTAAGAAAGGCGAAAGACTCTTTCCTGCACGGAAAATAAGACGAATAGCGTGCTGTCTAATGGGTTTACGTGCATATCAACCTGGTCTTCGCTGGACATGTTTAGAGATGTTTCTTCCGACCAGCTCGAACCGTTTAACGGATCCCGGTTTAATTTGTAGATGTGCCAAATATCTTCCCCGCCGGAAGAACGGAAACAGCCCCACCAGGTGCTGTCGAACCAAACTGCCTGGCTCTGGTTGGCTTTTTCGATATGATCTCTAACGCCGTCAACCGGTTGTCCCAGCGTTTCGGAAATGGTCTCACTTTCCTTAGTGAAACTAATACTAACAAATAAAACAATTGCCCAACAAAGTAGCTGCACAAATAACGAACTGCGGAGACGCATCCTTATCTCCCTCTTTTCTCATCCTGAGTATAGTCGTTTATTTTGGAGACCTTTTATGAAAGGAGTTTCTTGACCAAAGAAACTATCGATTTCTAAGGCGATTGTATTGTTTGGAATCACCGATAAGCCAAATGGGATTTGATTCGAAATATTTAAATTAATCATTTTGCCCGTAATTATTTTGCCTTTATAATCTGGAGTTATTTTTGCCGGGGATCGATTAAAGAATAATTTGTTAAGCCTGAGATCAGGTTTTAATATTTCCAACGGATTCCTAAACCCAACGGATGTTTTTATATTTTACCCGTTGGATTCAGATATCCGTTGGAGGGTATTTCAAAATCTCACAACGTTGCGGTTATTCATCCCGTCAGGGATGTACGAGAATAGCCCAGCAATTTATTGGTGGGAAAAGTGCCAAAGTACCATAAAAGAGTCCCGCCAGGGCTACGGTTTATACACAGGTTTACAAAACTTGATAAATTTTTGAAATCCCAACGCTGAAAGCGTTAAACACCATAGCCCAGGGTAAGCGCCATCGGCGCGCC
>CAXHHS010001254.1:0-1915 GCA_964015645.1 uncultured bacterium | reverse complement strand
GGCAGCACTGGTGCTGGGAGCGATTACTACCGGATTACCGTCTTCTGACCACTCACCGCTGCCGGTCGCTTGCGCAATCGCACTAACATTCAAATCTGCTGTGCCATTGTTAGTAATCGTGATGGTTTGCGAAGCACTGCTGCCTACCAAAACCTGTCCGGCATCATGATTGAGCGGGCTGACAGAAATATCCGGCTCCGGAGCGGGGGTTCCTTCCCCGGTAAGGCTGACCGTTACAGGGTCTTCGTTCGGGTCATCGCTGGAGATCGTAATCGAGGCGTTGTCTGTTCCCACGTTTACCGGGTTATATGATACGGCAACTGTCTCGCTGCCGCCGGGGGCAATGGTTCCGCTGCCGAATCCGCTGACACTGAATTCGCCGCCAGGATCAGAAACACTGCTGACGTTCAAATCATCCAGGCCGTCGTTGGAAATGGTTACCGTTACCGGGCCGCCGGTACTGCCAACTTCAACCTGGCTAAAATCAATAGAGAGCGGGCTAACGGAGATATCCGGCGCGGGTGTTACCAGTATTCTTAACTCGTCAGTAATAAAGGGACTTGCACTGACATCCAGGGAAGTGGTTGTGGTCATGTCCTGGGTAAACAGTTCGCCGGTAAATCGATCAACAATTAAGAATGTGCCAAAATTTGCCAGGCCGGTATTATCCCAGGTTAAAATAATTGGCCCCTGGCCGGTTTCCGGAGCGTATGCCATACTAAATATCTCTTCCCCGGCATCGGCGGCGCGAATATCGATTAACATGTCAACCGGGTTAAGGGGATCCTCAGTATTCTGAAAACGGGCGTCAAATCCGCCGGATGGGGGCGGGGGCGGCGCCACTAAATCTTCCGAGCCTTCGGCGTCTACAGCACCGGTTTGAAATCCCAGCGCTATATCAGCATCATTAGCGCCGTCGTTGACATTTATGGATAACGTAATCCCCTGCCCATACGCTGGTATTATTAGACATAGAAACCATAAACAGATCAAAAGCAATCGGATTTGGAACATTTTGCCATCCTCCATTTGTTTTGTTTAGTATAAAATACAAACAGAATACCTATAAAACTGGAAATTTTTAATGGTATAAAATTACAATTGGGAAGGGATGCCTCTCCTCGTTGAAACATCAAATCCTTACTTGTAAAAAAGCTTTCCCCGGATTATTTATGAGCGTAAAATGCAAACTTGTGCTAAAAAATAAATTCGAGGAAATCTAAGAACTGTTTGAATAAAACGCTACTATTCATTTTCAGCGTGATTTTTCTCACCGATCTCCTTATAATTTTGGAGATTGAAAACGCTTTTGACGAAATTGAATCTGCAATGCGATAAGCGAATAAAAGAAAAGCCGCCAGTTTTGGCGGCTTTTCTTTTTCATCATAAATTTGACCATTTTTATACTCAAACACACTTGAATACTCGAAAATTATTTGAGCAACAACATCCGCTTAACTTCATTAAAATCATTTGCTTGCAACTGGTAAAAATACATCCCGCTACTCACTTTCACACCATTCTCATTCGTCGCATCCCACTGGAATTGATGATAACCGGCTTCGAAGCCGCCGCTGGCGAGGTTGCGTATCAACTGCCCGCGAATGTTGAATATCTTCAGCGTTACTTGCGAGGCTTCCGGTAAACCGAATTTGATCGTCGTGGTCGGGTTGAACGGGTTGGGGAAGTTTTGCTGTAATTCGTAGGTGGTCGGCAAAGCGCCGGTGGAATTCAGTATCAGGTCTTCTTCATCCAATGCGAGCAGGCCAAAGCCGGCTTCTTTTGGAGTAAGGCCGGATTGATGGCTTACAACGGTGGCGTTTCTTTGCACGTCAATCTCGCGGGCGCAAATCGCTCCTTTAAAGAAACTGTGTCTCTGGGCTTTCACTTTTGCAAATGGGGCGATTAAATTACC
>CAXHHS010001253.1:0-1915 GCA_964015645.1 uncultured bacterium | reverse complement strand
CGACACCTACACCAAGACGCTCGTCGGCAGCGTCAGATGTGTATAAGAGACAGGGGGAATAAATACCGGGGCGGGATGGCGGGCGGGATCTTCCAAAAACGCCCGCCCCAACTGGTAGGCTAAAAAGCGCGTTAAGGTGGATTTGCCGGTGCCGAGGTCGCCAAGGACGACGAGATGGTTCTGGCGATTATCGCCCAGCCATTCGGCAAACAGATCGAGCGCCTTCAGTTGCTTTTGGGTAATATCATTGACGACCCAGGGGCGGATAAAGAGGTCGCGGCCGCCCCAGCCTTTTTCCGGGTCGTTCACATCGCGCTCGTATTCTTCCGTAAAACCCTGCACGTAATTTTCCAGGGGCACTAATTCGTTGAGCAGTTCCGGGTAGGTTTTGCAATCGATGCCCTGGCTTTGCAGGGCAGTGCGGGAATCATCGGCGTACCCCCGGGAGGAAACTACCACCATGCGCCAGGCGGGATTTTGCTGCCGCACCACGGCGCTGGCGGCAATAATTTGGTCGCGCTCTTTGGCGGTAACGCGCAAATCCTTGCATTCGATGGCGGCATCGACGGAAAATCCCCGCCGCTGGTGGGCGGTCAAATCAATCTGCACCCCGCTGATCTTTTGGGAATCACCCACCTCGAATCCCAACAACTTGTAGAGCGTGGCCACTTCCTGCTCGAAGGCCTTGCCGCGTTTGTAGGCGTCCCGTCCGCGCAGTTCGCGCTCTTCGAAATCCGGCATTTCCCGCTCGCGGCTCTCGAAGGTTGGCAGCACCAGGTCGAGCGCCTCCAAAAGTTCGCGAAAGCGAATCGAATAATCTTCCGGGTTGCGGAAATCGATGTATTTGAGGGGCTGTAATAAATCGGGTGGCTCACAGTCTTCTAACATCAGGGGAATTAAGCGGCGTTCCTGGTTGGTAGGGTCAGCAAATGAATGGTACAGCGACTCGGCTTGCGGCCAGTTTTTGGATGCCGATGCCGGGGTCATTATAAAAACTAGTTTTCGGCTGGCTTTTAACGCCTTACTTACTTTTAGTGTAATGTGTTCACCGGGCTTTATAGAACGGGCATCGTCAAATACATCTGCCCCGGCGCGTTCCAGATTATCGGCCAGGCGTTTAACGAATTCGTCATCCTCGCTGGCGTGGCTCAGGAAAACATCGTATTTGTAATCGGTTTCGGCCATCGGATTCTAATTTTTGATTTTCGAATTTAGCAATTTTAAAGAAATGAATAATAAAATGCACGGTTAAAATATTTTGGAAGAAGTGGTTTGACAAAATAGTGCGTGTAATTCCCCGTTGGGGAATAACTTTAATTGATTTTTTATACCCAGGGTTTTTCCTGACGAAAAACCCTGGGCTGTGATCTAATACTGCTTCGCAGTATGCCACCTCAATAACAGGAGAAATGCTATGGCCACCGAAACAATTACCACCACCTGCACCATGGATTGCCCGGATTCTTGTGCATTAGATGTAACTGTCGCAGACGGCAAAATCGAAAAAATTGGGGCAGCACGTAATGGAAACGCAGATAACGGCGGGTTTATCTGCACTAAAGTTTCGCGTTTTGCCCAGCGAGTGTATCACAAAGATCGCCTATTGTATCCCATGAGGCGAGCGGGTAAAAAAGGCGATGGCAATTTTGAGCGAATCTCCTGGGATGAGGCGATTGGCGAAATTACCCAACGTTATCAACAAATCAGTGCGGAATGGGGCAGCGAGGCGATTATGCCCTATCATTACGGCGGTTCAAATGGGTTATTGGGCGATTCATTTTTGGATTTTTACTATTTTGCTAAATTGAGCGCTTCGCGTTGTGTCAAAACGCTTTGCGCGGCTCCCACCACCGCAGTTGCTACGGGGACTGTCTCTTATACACATCTCCGAGCCCACGAGACTCCATTGCATCTC
>CAXHHS010001252.1:0-1921 GCA_964015645.1 uncultured bacterium | reverse complement strand
AATTTCCTTTTTTTGATGGCGGGCGGTTTTGAGAATTTCTTCTGCTAATTGCAGCGGTTGTAATAAATCCGTCGTTCGATTGCTGAGGGTTAAATCGGTTTCAAGAATGCTGAGGTGTAATCCTGTTTCGGTGCTGAGTTCGCTCAATTGCTGCGGTTCATCGGAAAATTGAACGATAGAAAATTCATCCTCACCGCTGCTGTTGCGAATATAATTTTGCGCGGCAGATATTGCTTCCGGAAAATGATTTCCGAATTGCATGCTGAAGGAATTATCGATAAGGATCACAGCGGATTTATTTTCAAATACCGGTATCAACGCCGCGGTTTGGGCCGAAAAAAACGGGCGGGAAAAGGCAAAAGCCAGCAATCCCAATATTGCGCAGCGAATCAACAGCAACAGCAAATCCTGGAGGCGGCGTTTGCGTACCATTTCCTTCGGCGCCGCTTGCAAAAACATCAGCGAACTGAATTGCACCTTTCGAATTTTCATTTTCCGGATCAAATGAAACAGAATCGGCAGCGCAGCGACGGCAGCGGCAAAGAAAAAATGGGGGTTGATGAAAGACAATGGTCAACCTTTTGTTTGTTTTAATAGATTTAGCTTTGGTAAAACGGTTATCTCCTGAACAACCTATGTACGCTTCGTAAAGCGTGGAGCGTTAAGCGTGTTCGCGAAAGAGAATTTTTTTCACGCTCTACGCTCCACGCTTTACGTTGGTTGTAACGTCAAAACGCTGTCATACCTTCAGACTCCGTCTCGACAAATACCGAAACAACGCATGATCCAACGGCTGGCTGGTTTCGAACTGATGATAATCGATGCCCAACAGGGCGCACTCCTGTTTCATTCTCGCTAAAAAGCGTTCAAGGTTTTCCCGGTAGATTTCGCGCGCTTCTTCGGCGACGAGGAGCATTTTTTCGCCGGTTTCCATATCTTCCAACTCAACGATGTCGTTAAATTGAAACGATAATTCGAACGAATCCATAATGTGGAATACAATCACATTGTTGCCATCAAAGCGAAAATGTTTTAACCCGTTAATAATATTTTCCGGCGAATCCAGCAAATCCGAAATGATGATGACAAAACCGCGTTTTTTGAACGAATCGGCCAATTCGTGAAACGGCTTTCCGAGGTTAGAAGCCGCGCTGGGCTGTAAATTGCTCAAGCGAGTCAAAATATTGTAAAGATGGCCGCGAGTGTTTTTGGGAGGAATGGTTTCCCGCAAGCGGTCGTCAAAAAAGGAAATTCCCACGCTGTCGCGCTGCCGGATGATAAAATACGCCAGCGACGCCGCCAGGAATAAGGCATACTTAAATTTCGAAATATCTTTCGAGGCGTAAGCCATCGAGTTACTGGTGTCCAGCAAAATCCGGCAGATGGTGTTGGTCTCATCCTCAAACTGTTTAATAAACAACCGGTCGGAGCGCAAATAGAGTTTCCAATCAACGTGCATCAGATCATCCCCGGGCGTATAAGGACGATATTCCAGGAACTCCGCGCTAAATCCTTTATAGGGACTTCTGTGCAATCCGGAAATAAACCCTTCCACCACCCCGCGCGCCAGCAATTCCATGTTGGAGATTTTCGAAAGCACCTCGGGATCGATGAAACGGGTTGAAGTGTTTTGTTCTGTTGTGTTATTCAAAACAATCCTTGCGAAATTATCAAGTTAGCCCGGACACCGGCTCTTTGGTTGTTTCCAACAGCATTTCGATGATTTTATTGACATCAACTTTTTCCGATTCCGCGTAAAAGTTGGTGATTATTCGATGGCGCAGCACCGGTTTCGATAGGGCGCGTATATCTTCGATGGCAACATTGTAACGCCCATGGAACACCGCCCGCACCTTGCCGCCGAGCAAAAGATTTCTGTCTCTTATACACATCTCCGAGCCCACGAGACTCCATTGCATCT
>CAXHHS010001251.1:0-1922 GCA_964015645.1 uncultured bacterium | reverse complement strand
GCAATGGAGTCTCGTGGGCTCGGAGATGTGTATAAGAGACAGACCATGGACATCATCAAACTCGCTGGCGGAGAACCGGCAAACTTTTTGGATGTCGGCGGCGGGGCGAATGTCGAAACGGTTCGTAATGGGTTTGAAATCATTTTATCCGATTCCAATGTGAAGGCAATCCTGGTAAATATTTTCGGTGGTATTGTGCGCTGCGACCGGGTTGCCAACGGCATTATCGAAGCTGCTAAAACGATTGATTTAAACGTGCCACTGGTCGTACGGCTGGAAGGAACCAACGCCAAGGAAGCCGGGGAAATTCTAAGAAACTCCGGCATGAATTTTGAGGTGGCGGATTCGTTAGAAGATGCTGCGAAAAAGGTTGTTGGCGCGTTGTCATAAAACAAGAACCACTAATTTCATGAATTTCACTAATTCTTTAAAGAGGAAAAAATGAGCGTTATTGTTGATCAAAATAGCAAAATTGTTGTACAGGGAATTACCGGCAAAGAAGGCTCCTTCCACGCCGGCCAAATGATTGAATATGGAACAAACGTCGTAGCCGGCGTAACGCCTGGTAAAGGGGGAACAAAATTTCAGGATAGCGTGCCGGTGTATAACACCATGTCCCAGGCAGTAAAAGAAACCGCCGCGGATGTCTCCGTCATTTTTGTGCCGCCCCCGTTTGCCGCCGACGCGGTTTACGAGGCTGCGGATAGCGGCATAAAATGGGTCATTTGTATTACCGAGGGAATTCCTGCGCTGGATATGTTAAATGTTTATAATTACTTACAGAAAACCGGTACCCGCATGATCGGGCCAAATTGCCCCGGCGTTATTTCTCCCGGGAAGTGCAAAGTCGGTATTATGCCCGGCTTTATTCACCGGGAAGGCCGCATCGGAATTATCAGCCGCAGCGGTACGTTAACCTACGAAGCAGTGCACCAGGTATCGCAGACCGGGCTGGGGCAATCAACCTGTATCGGAATTGGCGGCGATCCAGTTATTGGCACACGCTACATCGACGCCCTGGAATTGTTCAAAGACGATGACGACACCGACGCCGTTATTATGATCGGGGAAATCGGCGGCACCGCAGAAGAAGAAGCCGCTGCCTGGGTGAAAGCGAATTTTAACAAACCGGTTGTCGCGTTCATCGCCGGGCAAACCGCCCCTCCCGGAAAACGGATGGGACATGCCGGCGCCATCATCAGCGGTGGCAAAGGTACCGCAGCGGAAAAAATGGCCGCACTCAAAGCCGCCGGTATTACCGTTTGCGACAGCCCGGCGGTTCTTGGGAAAACGGTCGCGGATGTTTTGAAAAATTAAAAGTGTTAAAGTGTTTTTGTGCTCGAATGTTTCAATAAAAAAAGTTGCGGAGCTTTGGTGATTTGCCTCGCAACTTTTTTGTTATAGACCGGCTCCGTTTTGCAAGGCCAACAAAATTTTTCTCCAATCCGTTCTTGCTTAGCCTCAAAAACTTTTTATATTCGGGGCTTTAAAATATGAAAAATTAACGGATAACAACAGGAGAAACCAGTGAAAGAAAGAACCTACACCATGATCAAACCGGTATGCGTAAAAGATCGCCATATCGGTGATGTAATTTCCCGTATCGAAAATGGCGGATTTAAAATTCTCGCCATCAAAATGCTGCAACTCAGTAAAAAAGATGCCGAAGAATTTTACGCTGTCCATAAAGAACGTCCCTTTTACGGCGAGCTAACCGATTTTATGTGCAGCGGCGTCATCGTCGCGATGGTATTGGAAAAAGAAAATTGTGTTAAAGATTATCGCGACTTTATCGGTGCAACCAACCCGACAGAGGCTGCCGAGGGCACAATTCGCCGCGATTTTGGCACCAGCATTCAGTGCAACTGCGTACACGCATCCGACTCCCCGGAAAATGCGGTTACGGAGATTAAGTTCTTCTT
>CAXHHS010001250.1:0-1925 GCA_964015645.1 uncultured bacterium | reverse complement strand
CCATCAGTTTTTCCTCACCCATCGCTCTCTTTATCTTTTTGTGTGGGACGCCCGCCAGGAATACCATGAATTGGGATTTGATTACTGGGTGAATGTCATCAACCTGCTCTCCAACAAAAGCCCAGTGATTATGGTGATGAACAAAAAAGAAGTGCGGGAAAAAGTGATCGACGAAAGCACCCTTCAAGATAAATTCCCCAATATCGTTAGTTTCCATAAAGTAAGCTGCGCTACCGGGGAGGGAATTACCGAGCTACGAAATAAAATTCAAGAATGCTTACAGAAACTTCCCCACATCGGGGAGGTGTTGCCAAAAGAATGGCTGGATCTCCGCAAAGACCTGGAAAACGAACAGCGCGATTGGATGCCCTATACGGATTATTTGGCATTCGGCCAGCGTTATAACATGGATAAAAAACGCGTCAACTTCCTCAGCCGCTATTTTCACGATCTGGCCGGTATTCTCCATTTCCAGGATCACCTCTTGCTGCGGGATTTTTTTATTCTCAACCCGGAGTGGGCCACCCACGCGGTGTACGATGTGCTGGATACCAAAAGCATCCAGGTTAACAAAGGAAAATTCCGCTTTCGCGAACTGGAAGACATTTGGGATGAAACCAAATACCCAGTGGAAAAACACCCCCACCTGCTGGAGTTGATGAAAAAATTTGAGCTGGCCTTTCAATTTGAGGATTCCCCGGAATACCTGGTACCGGAGCTTCTGCCCGGCGACCGCCCGAAGTTTTCCTGGGAGGAAAGCAACAACCTGCGGTTTGAATACCGTTATGACTTTATGCCAAAAGGAATTATTACCCGCTTTATCGTGCGCAACCATACGCTGATCAAAAAAGAATATTACTGGAAACACGGCGTGGTTTTGCACAAGGAAGATACCCGGGCGCGGGTGATCAGCGATTATTACAACCGTAAGATTACTATTGCTATTCAGGGCAGTTTTAAAAAAGAATTATTGGCGATTTTACGCAGCCATTTGGAGCATATTCACAAAACCCTCAACCACCCACCTTTGCAAGAGATGATTCCTTGTAATTGCTCGAAATGCGGCAGCAATCCCCAACCGCATTATTTTGATTATGCGTATTTGCGAAAACGCCACCAACACAGCAAAACGCTGGTCGATTGCCCCCGCAGCGTGGAAGATGTATGGATTGAAGATTTACTGTCCGGCATTCAAATCGCCCGCCCGCAGCCGCGCGAAGAATGGCAGGTATTTATTTCCTACTCCTCAAAAGATTTTGCCGCCGTGCAGGAAATTGTTATCGATCTCAAAAATCGCGGCATCTCCTACTGGTGGGATGAAGAACAAATTCAACCGGGAGATATGATTACCGATCAGATCGAAACCGGTTTAACCAACAGCCGGGCGGTGTTGCTCTGTGTTAGCTACAACCAACTGCAATCCGGCTGGTCGCGGGTGGAGTATACTGCTATTTTAAACAAGGTCATCACCGATCAAACCAATCAAAAAGTGATTCCCCTGATTTTGGATGAAATGGAAGCGAGCGATTTACCGCCTTTGCTGAGCAATTATAAACATGTACGACGATTGGATAAGAAGAATTATGGGAAGTTGTTGGGGGTTTTAAGTGTAACCTAAGCAGAATGTTTCATAATTGTCTGTAAATTTTATACGCCGAAGGTGTTACAGACCAAAGCCCAGGGTTTCCCCGATATTCGGGGGAAACCCTGGGGTAAAGATATTCTTGATTCGATTTACCATGAAATGGTTACACAAACGTGCTTGTAATTCCCCTTTGGGGAATGATCGTTTGACAACAATCTACCCAGAGTATCCCGGTAGCCGAGATACCCTGGGCTTTGGTCTATAATCGCTTCGCGATAATATGAAAATAGAACAAGTAAATATTATGAGTTTATTGCAAAACAAATGGATTCAATATGCC
>CAXHHS010001249.1:0-1930 GCA_964015645.1 uncultured bacterium | reverse complement strand
CGTAATTCAAAAATCGTCTTTGGCTGATGGTAAACCCGTCATCTGCCTGTGGCAAAATCGAGACCATCGGGTAGCCCGGCTGTTCCAAAAAACTGGCAAGCATTTCTTCCACATTTTGATTTGCCGCCCCGGAGAGAGAATGCCACAAATCCGCAGCCCCGGCATTGCCCCAGGCGTGAGTATCCAGGTAGTTAACAACGCCGCTGCGGAACGCCTCCTCGCCAATCCACTGTTCTACCATGCCGAGAATTTTTTTCCCTTTACCATACGCCAGCCCCAGGTCTTCAACAATATCGGTTGATTTTAGCACCGGGCGGCGAATAGGGCGCGTGGAAGGGCGGGCGTCGTTGGCAAAAAGCCATTGGAGCGCCTGCAATTCATCAATATCGATTTTGAATTGGGGATACAGCGAGTGCGAAATTTTCTCCGCCAGCCAATCTGCAAACGATTCGTTTAACCAGAGGTCGTCCCACCATTTCATCGTTACCAAATCGCCGAACCACATGTGCGCCAATTCATGAGCCGTTACATATACCAACCGGCGTTTTTGGCGAACGCTGGCTGTTTGGGAATCAATAAGCAGCAACTGGTCTTTATAGGTAACAGCGCCGGGATTTTCCATTGCGCCCGGCCAGTATTCCGGAATGGCGATAAAGTCAAGTTTTTCATAGGGATACGATTTGCCAAAATAGGCTTCAATCGCCGCTAAAATCGGCGGTGTTGTTTGGATGGCATATTCGGTTAAATGGCTGTGGCCTTTGGTGGTGTAAATTCGTCCCGGTACGGAAAGGCCGCTAATTTCCACACTTTCCAGCGGCCCGGCAGCAATTGCCAAAAGATAAGACGGCAGCGGCTTTGTTTTTTGATAAACGATGGTTTTGATGCCAGCGGAAATCGTTTCTGAAGCTATTGGAGTGTTGGTTACCGCCACCTGGTTTTCGGGAATGTGGATGGTAAATTGAAAGGGGATTTTATAAGACGGCTCATCCCAACAGGGAAAGGCTTTGCGGGCATCGGTTGCCTGGAATTGGGAGAACAAATAGCCGGTATCTTCTTGGAGTACGCGATAAAGCCCCACCGCTTTTGTGTTGTAGTTTTTGTGAAAATCTATTTCGAACGTGTATTTACCGGCAGAAATTTCTTGCGAAATTGTTGCCGTTACCGTGCCTTCTGCGCCAATTTCTGTTGTAATCGCAAAAATGGTTTCGCCCTGTTTTAACGCGATGCGATCCACTGTCATATTCTCTGCATGAAATCGAAACGTATCGGTTGCTTCCATTACTGCCAGGTTAATCGCTACCGAACCACTGTACTCGGTTTTCTCTGCATCCAAATTCAGTTCCACAGTTTGGGATACCGGCGATACATTCGGATCGAGGCGAATGATATCTTCGCCCAAAAGCAGGGTGGGAATCAAAAGTATAAACGACAAAACTGCGAATAACAATCCGGCTGCGGGTCTTTTCATTTCTCTGTCTCCTATCATTAAGAAAGCCGCCTTAAAAATTCGTTTTTTTGAATATAGCTAAAAGCCATCATTTTTATGAATACTTAGTTAAATTTGCCCATACTATTTTTTCCACAAAGCAGTATTTGTGATTTGTGTTAGCCGCATTCGACCAATTTCTTATAATTTTTGCACTTATGTTCAGTAACTCGTTGGAGGGATTCTCTATAGTATTTAAAAGACTTCCTACTTCCCGAGTTAATATAAATTGTATGATGAATATTCGCTGCTTTTTTGAATAGAGCGAAATGCTCCGAACAGTAATAAGAATATGGCTAAGGAGGGCCGCTTTCCTGTCTATGGATGGCAGAGACAGGATTAATATCAATGAATGTTCTTTCATAGGAGTTAACTCTTGCGGAAGAAATATTTATCCCTCCTTAATATTATAGATAATCTGCCACTTTACCTGCAAAATCCCCA
>CAXHHS010001248.1:0-1936 GCA_964015645.1 uncultured bacterium | reverse complement strand
TCAGATTTCTCACCCCACCCCCGGCCCCTCTCCTACAAGGAGAGGGGTGACTTAAGAGAAAGTTTTGTGTAATATAAATCATTTATCACCACTAAATACGCCGTCGAAGCTCCCCTCTCCTAAAAGGAGAGGGGCAGGGGGTGAGGTTAAGCAGCTATAGAAAGTAACACCACTTAATTCGATAGCAAACTCGCTAATTTACATTGTCAAGTTAGTTACTCACAAAATTAAAACAGCCAAAGGTAAAAAAATCGGATTTCCAGAGAGTGACGAAAGCAGCGATTATAGGAACTCATTAATCTCAACCACTCTATTTTCCGCTACCGAGGTTTTCGCGGCTAACCCCATAGCCAATGCCATCAAACCGTCTTTTATGGAAACCGGCGGTTGATTATCATTGATAATACAATCGATGAAAACACTGGCTTCGGTTTGGTAGGCTTGCAGGTATCGCTCCAAGAAGAAATATTGTGGTTTGGCCGCGCGAACGCCATCGGCATTGGCGAAAATATTCTGATGCTCAAGCTCGTTGCCAGCGGCGATCATGCCGTTGCTGCCAAATACTTCCACTCTTTGATCGTAACCGTAAACCGCCTGGCGGCTATTATCGATAGTGCCGATAACGCCATTTTCAAATTGGAGGGTGATAATCGCAGTATCGATGTCGCCGGCGTTGCCGATTGCCGGATCGACGCGAACGGCGCCTTTAGCAAAGACTTCTGTCACTTCGCTTCCGATTAAGTAGCGCGCCATATCAAAATCATGGATGGTCATATCCAAAAAAATACCGCCGGAATGTTTGATGTAATCAATTGGCGGTGGGGCAGGATCGCGGCTGGTGATGCGCAGAATATGCGGTTCTCCCAATTCTCCGGCAGCAATTTGTTTTTTGAGGTGTGAAAAATTTCGATCAAATCGCCGGTTAAATCCTAACATAAATTTTACGCTGGCGTTGTCAACGATAGCTTGAAGTTGTTTGATCCGGTTTATATCAACATCAACCGGTTTTTCGCAAAAAATATGTTTTCCGGCAGCAGCAGCGGCTTCAATTATTTGAGCGTGAGTATCGGTTGAAGAACAGATAAAAACGGCGTCAATTTCGGGGTCGTTGATCAAATCATTATAATCTTCCGTGGTAAAATTAACATTGAGTTTACGGGCCAAATTTTGAGCGCTTTCCAAATTTACATCGGCAATACCGGTTAGTTCTGCTCCGTCAGCAAAATTTGCAATATTGGTTCCATGGATAATGCCTATTCGGCCCGCGCCAATTAAGCCGATTTTTAAACTCATGATATGTTCTCTTTATTTGCTAAACGGTAATATTATCGAACAGAAATGGCTGGATGGTTAAATGGTTTGATGGCTAGTAAAACCATGTAGCCATCAAACCATTAAACCATTTGGATTCTTGCAATATTTCTTCAGGGAAATCCTTGGTCTTAATTACCCATAATTCGCTTCAATTCCGCTTCCGAAACTTGCAGCAACCCATTGGTCAGCAACCGCGGCGTGAGGGTTTTCCAATTGGCATCGCCTTTAAAAACGTCCTGAAAGATCGGAAGCGCTTCCTCAAGGCGCTTGCCGTTGGCGAGAGAAATGGCGGTCCAGTATTTCATTTCCAGGTTATCCGGGAACATTTTTTGAGCTGCGCCGTACTCCCGTAAAGCACCGTCCATATCGTTATGCTCAACCGCTACATCGCCAGCGTTCATGTGCTCGCAAGCGCGATACACGGTTAAAAGCCGCCGGATTTCTTTGATGGGTTCCGGGTGATCTTCGATCCGCAAATCAATCATACGATCTTCCCAAACTTTCCCGCTGGATTTTCCTTTAACCACCAATATCGCCGCCGATTGTTTACCGCGAATATCGCCGCCTTCCGCTTCGGCGGCTTCTAAGGCCGCGACCATTCTTTCCGCTAATGGGCCTTTGG
>CAXHHS010001247.1:0-1944 GCA_964015645.1 uncultured bacterium | reverse complement strand
ACGAGATGCAATGGAGTCTCGTGGGC
Organism: uncultured bacterium; assembly: GCA_964015645.1. GTDB lineage: Bacteria > Calditrichota > Calditrichia > RBG-13-44-9 > J075 > CAXHHS01. The sequence continues at coordinate 1,918 of CAXHHS010001247.1, read as the reverse complement.
TCGGAGATGTTTATAAGAGACAGACCGATATCGAAATGGATACGGTTCCCAAAGGCCTGAATGAGGATATCGTTCGTTTAATTTCCGCGAAGAAAAATGAGCCGGCATGGATGCTGGAATGGCGCTTGAAAGCGTTTCGTCATTGGCAAACCATGACGGAACCCAAATGGCCAAACGTAAATTATCCCCCGATTGATTACAATGACGCCTACTATTATGCCGCACCCAAACCGAAAAAAGAGCTAAAGAGTCTTGATGAGGTTGATCCTCAATTGTTAGATACATTTAACAAATTGGGAATCTCCCTGGAAGAGCAAAAACGTTTAACCGGGGTTGCGGTGGACGCTGTAATGGATAGTGTTTCGGTGGCAACCACGTTTAAAGAAGAACTTTCCAAACACGGCATCATTTTTTGTTCTTTTTCGGAAGCAATTCAGGATCACCCGGAACTGGTCAAAAAATATATGGGAATGGTTGTGCCGTATAAAGATAACTTCTATGCCACATTAAACTCGGCGGTTTTTACGGATGGCTCCTTCTGTTACATCCCGGAAGGCGTGCGTTGCCCGATGGAATTATCCACCTATTTTCGCATAAACGCTGCCAATACCGGCCAGTTTGAGCGAACGCTGATTGTCGCGGAACGCGGTTCCTACGTCAGTTACCTGGAAGGCTGCACCGCGCCCATGCGCGACGAAAACCAGCTTCACGCTGCGGTGGTGGAATTGATTGCCCACAAAGATGCCGAAATCAAATATTCCACCGTTCAAAACTGGTATCCCGGTGATGAGAATGGCAAGGGCGGTATTTACAATTTTGTAACCAAACGCGGCATTTGCCTGGAAGAAAATGCCAAAATTAGCTGGACGCAAGTAGAAACCGGCTCCGCGATCACCTGGAAATATCCCAGCGTCATTTTGCAAGGTGATAATTCTATTGGAGAATTTTATTCGGTTGCGCTAACGAACAATTACCAGCAAGCGGATACCGGGACGAAAATGATCCACGTGGGCAAAAACACCAAAAGCACAATTATTTCGAAAGGGATTTCCGCCGGGCGCAGCCAAAATTCTTACCGAGGATTGGTAAAAGTGTATAAAAACGCTCGCAATGCCCGCAATTTTTCCCAATGCGATTCGCTTTTGATTGGCGACCGCTGCGGGGCACACACTTTTCCCTACCTGGAAATCGAAGATAGAACCGCTAAAGTTGAGCATGAGGCGACAACCTCAAAAATCGGTGAAGACCAGATTTTCTATTGCAACCAGCGCGGGATTGATACGGAAAACGCCATCAGCATGATTGTGAACGGCTATTGTAAAGAAGTCTTCAAAGAACTTCCCATGGAGTTTGCAGTAGAAGCACAAAAACTGCTGGCAATTAGCCTGGAAGGCAGCGTCGGCTAATAATGCAAAATTCCATTTTGCATAAACCGGAAGCAGAGCTTCTTATAGTTGAGTTACAAAGCGGAACTTTGTAACGAGTAAGTTAAACCATAAACATAGAAGAAAGATCATGATCAAAATAAAAGATTTAAAAGCATCCGTCGAAGGAAATCAAATTTTAAAAGGCGTAAACCTGGAAGTAAACGCCGGAGAAGTCCACGCGATTATGGGGCCAAACGGCTCCGGGAAAAGCACCCTGGCAAATGTTTTAGCCGGCAGGGAAGAATATGAAGTTGATGCCGGCGAAGTTATTTTTGAAGGCCAGGATTTGCTGGAAATGGGACCGGAAGACCGCGCTCGCGAAGGCTTGTTTTTAGCATTTCAATACCCGGTTGAAATTCCCGGCGTCAGCAATGCCCATTTTCTGAAAACGGCTGTAAACGAAATTCGCGAATATCGCAACCAGGAGAAAATGGATGCGATGGAATTTTTAACATTTGTAAAAGAACGCATGAAATATGTGGAAATGGATC
>CAXHHS010001246.1:0-1948 GCA_964015645.1 uncultured bacterium | reverse complement strand
CGGTTATACTTCTTTAATAACTCAAGATCGATGTAAAATTTAGAGGACGATTCCATAACATATCTTTCTAAGTTTGCAAGTCTGCAAGTGATCTTGCCATAGGCATCCCTATGGGAAAAGTGCCTAAAGTGTTTTGAACTTTAGATCACTTTACTCACTTTCAACTTTAGTTCACTTTTTGACTTTCTTCTTTAACCGCACCTACAAACGCCTTTGCATGCGCTACTGGAATATCCGGCAAAATACCATGTCCCAGGTTGGCGATGTGGCCGCTGCTGCTGCCATAACTTTCCAACATCTTTTTAACCTGCTCCCGAATCATTTTTGGCGGCGCGTATAATGCCGTGGGATCCAGGTTTCCCTGGAGGGCCATATTTCCCGGGAGTTGCTCGCGAGCCTCGCCGATATCGATGGTCCAATCCAGACCAATAACATCTGCCTTACAAGCAGCAATTTTATCCAACCAAACCAGTGCACCTTTGGGAAAATAGATAATCGGAATGCCGGGGCGTCGGATACTCTCGATTATTTGTTTGACATAGGGCAGTGCAAATTCCTCAAACCCTTGCGGATCGAGAATGCCAGCCCAGGAGTCGAACAGCTGAATAGCTTGCGCACCGGCATCTATTTTAGCGATGCAATAGTCAATCACAGCATCAGTAATTTTTGAAAGCAGGTTGTGAAGTAAATCCGGGCGAGCAAAGCGCCACTCTTTCGGGTGTTTAAAACTTTTCGAGCCACCGCCTTCAATCATGTACGTTGCAAGCGTCCAGGGTGCGCCGCTAAAACCGATAAGTGGGACACGATTATCCAATTCTTTCCGTACCAGGCGAATCGCATCCATTACGAAATGCAGATCATCTTCGGCAGATACGGGCCGGAGATCATTAAGCTGCTGCTCGGATCGAATCGGGCTGGGAAACTGTGGCCCTTTGCCTTCTATAAAACGGAGTTCCATGCCCATTGCCTCCGGGATTACCAGGATATCTGAGAAAAGGATTGCGGCATCAACTCCAATAATATCAATCGGTTGCAGCGTTACTTCCGTTGCCAGCTCCGGTGTTTTATACATTTCAAGAAAGGTATGATTTTTGCGCACCGCACGGTATTCCGGCAGGTAACGACCGGCCTGACGCATAATCCAAACCGGAGTGCGTTCCACCGGCTGGCGAAAACATGCGCGGGTAAAAAGATGTTTGCTATCGTGATTCATTAAATTCGATGCTCCATTTTAGTTTGTAAAAACATGATATTCTTCTCGTTTCGCAAAAAAATTGACGACACTATCTAACAACGATTTTGGCTGCGGCTGATCCGGGGTGATTTGAACATCATATCCCTTTTGCCGAATATATTCGCACGTTGTTTTCCCGAATGTCGCAATTGTAGAATGATGGAGTGGAAAAGCGTCATCCAAAATCTCTCGAAAATAATCGAAGGATGTCGGGCTGCTGAAAACAATGATGTCGAACTCTTCGGGTTGCAATGGTTTTCGCCCTGGTTCAAGGGCATCATCCTTAACCGTGCGATATAAGGGAATACGCTTTAGTTGAACGTGATCAAGTTTATTTACTTGAATTTTATCAATTGATTGTTCGCTAGTGAAATGTGCCACTGTGATTTTTTCCTGAGCGCGGCTAATTTTATCAACCAGCGCCTGTAAACTGCCAGCCTTGAAAATGATTTTTATCGGTGAAAATACCGCTTGCAATTTATCACCACTTTTATCGCCCACTATCCCGATGTTGATTTCAGGAAAATCATAGAGATTGATGCCCAGTATTTCAACATAATAAATAAAGGCATCGACGCCGTTTACACTGCTGAACAAAATCCAGTCAAAATCCGAAAGTTTCGGAAGATACTGCCGGGCATTTTTCTCCGCCTCCGGAAATTGATATTCGATTTTAAACGTAGAGAAAAATGTAACATCGGCGCCGGCATTTCG
>CAXHHS010001245.1:0-1951 GCA_964015645.1 uncultured bacterium | reverse complement strand
TTCAAGCAGAAGACGGCATACGCGATGCAATGGAGTCTCGTGGGCTCGGAGATGAAAGGTAATATCTTGGCTAACATCGAGCGCGAGATTAATAGTTTGAGTTTAATTAATCATCTTTAGTTATGACCTTAGAACAACTCATCGAATACATCAAAACCAAGCCGGGTTTTATGCAAAACGTTACCCATTGGGAAACGACCCCGGCTAAAGGCCCCGACTACGCGGACTTTCCCGCGGCCGTTGATAATCGTTTGCGGAAAGCGCTGCGACAAAAAGGAATCAAGCGGCTTTATTCTCATCAGGCGGAAGCGTTTGCGCAGGTCGATGCGGGAAAAAATGTAGTACTGGTAACACCGACAGCTTCAGGAAAAACATTGGGTTACAACTTGCCGGTGCTCAATCAAATTCTCGCCAACAGCGAATCTCGCGCGCTGTATCTGTTTCCCACCAAAGCGTTGTCCCAGGATCAATATACCGAATTGCACGATCTGGTTTCACTGCTCAATGTCGATATCAAAACCTATACGTTTGATGGCGATACACCGGCATCCGCTCGCCAGGCCATTCGCCGCGCCGGGCATATCGTTATCACCAATCCTGATATGCTGCACCAGGGTCTTTTGCCGCATCACACCATCTGGCTAAAGTTGTTCGAGAACCTGCGCTTTATTGTAATTGATGAAGTGCATTATTACCGCGGTGTTTTCGGCAGCCATCTTGCCAATGTGATCCGGCGGTTGAAACGAATTGCAAATTTCTATAACAGCGATCCGCAATTTATTTGCTGTTCCGCCACCATCGCCAATCCGAAAGAATTGGCGGAAAAGATTATCGAAGCGGATGTCGAGTTGATCGACCGCAACGGTGCGCCACGCGGCAGAAAACACTTTATTCTCTATAATCCGCCGCTCATTAACCCGGAGTTGGGCATCCGCCGTTCGGTGTTGACAGATGTAAATTACATCTCCAAACTGTTTTTGGAAACCGGTGTGCAATCCATCGTTTTTGCCCGCAGCCGTATGCGGGTGGAAATTTTAACGCATTATTTAAAAGAACAGGCTCGCAACGTGCGGGTAAACCCAAATCGCATTCGCGGCTATCGCGGCGGCTACCTGCCGCTGGAGCGACGGGAAATTGAGCAGGGGTTACGTTCGGGAGAAATTCTCGGTGTCGTAAGCACCAACGCGCTGGAATTGGGCATCGACATCGGGCAGCTCGATGTCGCCGTTCTTGCCGGTTATCCCGGTTCCATTGCCAGCGCCTGGCAGCAAGCCGGGCGAGCCGGGCGGCGTAGCAATACGTCGGTGGCAATTATGGTTGCCAGCAGCTCGCCGCTGGATCAATTTATTATCAATCACCCGGAATATTTTTTCCAAAAATCGCCGGAAAACGGCATCGTTGATCCCGACAACTTGCTTATTTTGATGAGCCACTTGAAATGCGCCGCCTTCGAAATTCCCTTTTTGGAAGACGAACCGTTTAGCGCCGTTGCCACCCGGGAAATTCTGGATTATTTAGCCGATAAAAAAGTGCTCCACCCATCCGCCGGAAAGTACCACTGGATGAGCGAAATTTACCCGGCGGAAGAGGTCGGCCTGCGCAGCGCCTCTCCAGACAACGTGGTGATTATCGATACCACCAACGAGGAAACCGTGATCGGCGAAAGCGATCTCTTCAGCGCACCGATGCTGGTGCACCAGGACGCCATTTACATGCACGGCAGCCGCCAGTATCATGTCGATCAACTGGATTGGGAGCGTAAAAAAGCCTACGTGCAACAGGTTTCGGTGGATTATTACACCGATGCCATCACCAAAACCGATATCAAAGTGTTAAATATTGATGAGGAAAAACCTTTTTCCGACATGAAGTTAGTATATGGCGAAATCAACGTCAGCACGGTAACTGTCTCTTATACACATCTGACGCTGCCGACGAGCTTCTTGGTGTA
>CAXHHS010001244.1:0-1955 GCA_964015645.1 uncultured bacterium | reverse complement strand
GAGGAGGAATGACCTTGTTCTTTTGCTCATCCAGCGATTCCAATTCAATATGCTGAATTTGCATTTTGGGCGGCACAAAAAGTTTCTCTTTGCGCCGCCGGGGATCGTGCAGGCGTTTGCTAAACACGTTATCCGGGTGCAAATCCGCAACAATCATCGCCTCTTCAAATGCCGGGGCTTTGGCGATTATTTCACCGTCTTCCGATAAGATGAGGCTGTTGCCGTCAAAAATCAAATCATCCTGCCCGCCAATTAAATTGATGTAAGCGATGATGGCTTCGTTATCCTGAGCGCGTACTGATAACATTCTATTACGATCCAGCACTTTTTCCATAGAATAGGGTGAGGCGGAAATGTTGATAATAACTTCGGCATTTCCATACAACGCCTGATCGCGCGTTGGCCCGCCAGGGTACCAAATATCCTCGCAAATATTTACGCCGATATCGATCCCATTAAATTTGTAAACCGGCAGTTTCTTGCCTTCTTGGAAATAACGATTTTCATCAAAAACGCTGTAATTGGGTAAAAATTGTTTGTGGTAAATATCGGCGAGCGATCCTTTATGTAGCAATGCGGCGGCATTAAAAATGTCGTCGCGGCGATCGACGAAGCCAACCAGGATCGTTATATCCTTGCTGTAAGGGATCAGCTTTTCGAGATATTCCAAGTTATCATCGATGAATTCCGGGCGTAATAGTAAATCTTCTGCCGGATACCCGGTAAGTGTCAATTCCGGGAAAGCGATAATATCGGCATCCTGTTTAACCGCCTGGCCTACATAATCTACAATTTTACGAAAATTTCCTTCAAGATCGCCAACAATGGAATTTGTTTGAGCGAGCGCCAATCGAAGTGTTCGCATTTTCTATACCTATTTAGTTTGATAAAACTTACTTCGAATTTCAGCTAATTATAAGCAGGTTCTTGAAATTAGACAATAGGTAAGAAAATGTAAAACTTTCGATCAAAAAATACCTGCGAAAATGTGATTTCTTTTATCTAATAGTTGCTCGTACGACTCCTGCAAATCCTCATTTATGATAATCGAATTTACCGGGCATACTGCCAGGCAGCGCGCTTCCGGGTGATCGACAATACATTCCGTACATAATTCGGAATTAATAGTGTAAATAGGGTCGTCTTTTACAACCGCCGCGGTGGGGCATACTGGCAAACAGGCATCACATCCTATGCATTCTTCGGTAATCACAAAAGCCAAAATAAACTCCTTTTTATTTTAGACTCAGCATTTAGGATATATAAATTACTCTTGTAATTGGTAAAATCTATCACAATTCGGAGCGTCGAATTTTTTATATAATTTGCGGTTCAAATAATTGATGGCAAAATATGTAGTTGATATTCAATGCCTGGTGAAGCGAGTAATAAACACAATTGAGCTATGCAATTGTTATATTAAAATAAAACCGGCTTGATTTTACAAGAGACAAAAATTATATTAGCTGGCTTTTTGATAGGGGCCCATAGCTCAGTCGGTTAGAGCTGCCGACTCATAATCGGCCGGTCCCAGGTTCGAGTCCTGGTGGGCCCACTAATTACAAAGGAGATAGTTGTTTTGTGGTATTCATATCGAAAATTATCAGTCTCTATTTTCAATCTTATATATCGAAAATAAAATAAAGGGTGCATCTAATTAGGTAGCACCCTTTTTCGTTTAACGGGAATCAAGATCGCCTATGGCGAAATTAGAGGAGGAATACAGTTGAAAAAAGTTGTCAAAAACTTAATCGAGCTGCAGGAATATGATAATCGGCTTAGAACCTTGACTTTACGAAAAGGAGATTTACCGGCAATCATTGAAGATTTAAGCGAAGATCTTAATCACAAAAAAGAAGTTTCAGTAGAATATGAGGAAAAAACAAATAAGCTGCAAAGTGATAGGCGTATGTTTGAAAAAGAAGCCGAAGCCAGCAAATTGCAGCTAAAAAAAT
>CAXHHS010001243.1:0-1958 GCA_964015645.1 uncultured bacterium | reverse complement strand
AAGCGATTTTAACCGCTCAGAAGCATCATGATTCAGGCGGTGCGCCAGGTATACAAACGATTTGTTCGCATTCATTTTTTGGATGATTTTACCCGCCGACAGGTTGATAATTTTCCCAATCTTTTCTGCCGCTCTCTCCGGGTTTTCCAAAACACTTGGCCGCACCGCCAATGAATAATGAATCAGATCGACCGCTAAATGATGTCCATTACGATCTTTAATTGCACCACGCTGCGCGGGCACTTCCCTGCGTTGCTCAAGATGCCCCTCGGCAACCTCATTATACTTCCCGTGATCTACCACTTGAATATGCACCAGCTTGCCCACAACCACCAAAAACCCGAATATCCAGGCAGCCGTTAGTACCTTCAAGCGGAGACTCACATTTGGCTCCGATGGACGCATCCCTCGACTATTTTTCTTCCCTGTCTTTTTCAGCATAATATTCCAGCATTACTTTATCAGCCGTAAAAATGATGGGGCCTTGAATCGATGGTTTTAAACCCAGCTTTTCGCCGGCAACCTTCATAATTCGTTTTGGCCCTTTTAACTCTTTATTGATAAATGCCTGCTTCGGGCGAATCTCCCCATTTAAGCGATGAATATCCGCACGAAGCCGCTGCACTTCTTTTCCATATTGTACGATCTTATAATTTTTCCACTGGTATAGCAAAAATGCCGAACTCAACAGCACCAACGCCAGAAAAATGATGCTGATAACGTAAAAATCATGCATTGCTTTTCGGGCATGCTTTTTAATATGAGACGCGGCTTTTTTCGCACTCTTTTTTCGAACATTTGCGGCTCTCGCCCCGGATGCAGTTCTTGCTTTTGCACCGGTTGTTCGCGCCTTTTCTTTTAGCGTTCGTCCGCCGCTTCTTGCCAACGGCTTACTTCCACGCCCCGAACGAGTATTTTTGCTTCTCCTTTGCAATGGTTTATCCCTTTATCTAAGGCTTAAAACCTCCCGGAGGTTTTAAATCGAACCTGAAATTTAAAACCAAAATTCCAAACACTACAAAGCGCCATCATTACACCATCTTCGAACCTCCGGGAGGTTATGATGAAATCATCACTCTTTTCATCAAAAACTCCCTTAAAAAGCCACAACCTTTTCCGCAGCACGCAGCTTTGCACTTCTTGCACGAGAATTATTTTCAATCTCATTCCTAGAAGGCGTTACCGGTTTTCGAGTTACCGGCATCAACTCCTGCACTTTATCACAAACGCAAGCAGGAAACTCCGGAGGACAAACACAACTGCGGCTTTTTTCTCGAATAAAAGTCTTCACAATTCGATCTTCCAACGAGTGATAGCTGATGACGACCAATCGCCCGCCCTTTTTAAGCATTTTATACGCAGCCTCCAAAGAATTTTGCAATCGCCGCAACTCCTGATTTACCTCGATGCGAATTGCCTGAAAAACCCGGGCTAACGATTTATTCAAGAATCTTTCACCGACAACCGATTTTACAATTCGCACCAAATCTCTTGTAGACCCCAAAGGCGCCAATTCCCTTTCTGAGACGACCTCCCGGGCCATTGCTCGCCAATGGCGTTCTTCTCCGTATTCTTTAATGATTTGCTCCAGCGCTTCCTGCGAATAAGTATTTAGCACCTCTTTCGCAGATTTTTTTTGCTTTTGATCGAAACGCATATCCAGGGGCGCATCTTCTTGAAATGTAAACCCGCGCTGTTTTTCATCTATTTGAAAAGAGGAAATACCCAGGTCGTAAAAAACACCATCCACCGGGTATTTACCTGCCTCGAACAGGATAACTTCCAACTGATCGTAAAAGGCGTTCCGGAGATATGTATTCTGAAATTGTTTGAGTTTTTGGCTGGCTTGTTTTATCGCATCCGCATCCGCATCTACCCCCACAAGAAACGCATCCGGTAACGTATTTTCTAAAAACCTGTCTCTTATACACATCTGACGCTGCCGACGAGCTTCTTGG
>CAXHHS010001242.1:0-1958 GCA_964015645.1 uncultured bacterium | reverse complement strand
CCAAAAACCAACGCAGCTTCAAGAAAACACCAATACACCGGCGCAAGCCAAACCACCGGCAGACCAAAATTCTATATTGGTTTTTACCGGCGCCTGGGGCGGCGAGAAGGATGTGATTTTGCTTCTGTTGAATTATTACAACGATATTCACGAATATGTCTACAACCATTTGCTGGATGATGATTTTCTAAATCCTGAGTTTCGCGACTTGTTTTCGATGATCAAATCCCATGAAAAAAAATCTCCAAATGATTTGTTACATTTTGTTTTGGAGCATACGGAAAGCGAGGGCATTCGCAGCTTAATTTTGCGGGAAATGGAATACACTAATCGCGAGTTCAAAAAACCGGCGCTGTATTTACAAGGCTGCATTAAACAAATAAAAATTGCTCGCTACCAGGCCAAAATTGATGTTGCCAAACGAAAGCTGAAAGAATTATCTCCCCGTGATGAAGGATATGTACCGGCATTAAAAGAGATGCAAGAAGCAATGGAAACCTTAAAACAGTGGCAGAGTGTTAATCCAAAGGAAGAATGATGGTTAAGGAATAAAAATGAATGTTTTGAAAACCACAATATGGAAAAATTCCCCACCTTATAAAGGAGGGAATTTTTTATATTTATTTCTAAATTTTTTAAGATATACGCCTTTACGAATGAATCGGGATCGATTTCCTCTTTTAAGGCGCTTAACGCTTTTAAGTTTTTGCTTTCTTTCTTTTCTCCACGCCCAATCCGACCCTCAACCGGAACAAACGGTCTTAACCGAAAAAACCAAAATTGTAATCGTAAATAAGATCGGAAATGTTTTAGCGGAAAATTACCTTTTCCCGGAGATAGCAGAAAAAATAAAAAAACACCTTCTAATACAATTAAATAACAATGTTTACGCTCATATTACTTTTCCCCAACAATTCGCCAAAGCATTAAGCCGCGACCTCCAACAGGTAAGCGATGATCGCCATTTGCAAGTTTATTATGCGCCTCATCGCATAAAATTGCTTTCATCACAAGAAGAGACTGTGGAAGCCCAGCGGCAGCGGAGAGAACGAGACCGGTTTATCAATTATGGATTTCAAAAGATTGAGCGATTGGCGGGCAACGTCGGTTATTTGGAATTACAGGAGTTTGCGAAAGAGCGTTTAGGTTACGAAACGGCTGTCTCAACAATGAATTTTCTTTCCAATTCCGACGCGCTTATTATCGATTTGCGAAAAAATCGCGGCGGCTCCCCGCGCATGGTACAACTAATTGGCAGTTACCTGTTTGATGAAGAGCCAGTGCATTTATTTACGCATTATTATCGCGATGAGAAAAGTACCCAGGAGTTTTGGACACTCGATTATTTGCCGGGAAAACGCCTGGCCAACATTCCGGTATACATTTTGACCAGCAAGGAGACCTTTTCTGCTGCGGAAGAGTTCGCCTATGCGTTGCAAGTTTTAAAACGCGCAACCGTTGTTGGAGAGCAAACCGGCGGCGGTTCCAATTTAGGACATTGGGAATACATCAACAGAGATTTTTATATGTTTGTTCCACGAGGACGAATTGAACAACCGTTAACCGGTACCAATTGGGAAGGTGTGGGAATTACCCCGGACATCGAAACTCCTGCTGAAAAAGCTCTCGATTTTGCCCATGCAAAGGCATTGCAAATCTTGTTGAAAGACAATCCCGATAGTTTGTTCGATGACCAGCGAAGATGGGCACTCAGCGGCTTAAAAGCGAAAATGAATCCGCTGAGAATTGATCCGGCATCTGCTAATGGTTTTGCCGGAAAATACGGAAGTTCTATGATTTCCTTTCAAAACGATACGCTTCGCTACCGGCGGCCGGAAGGTGATTTTTTTAAAATGATTCCAATGGGAAATGATGTTTTTATGTTAGAAGAAACCAATTTTTTCAGATTACATTTTAGCCGAAATCCCCGGGGAGAAATTGATAAACTGATTAAAATA
>CAXHHS010001241.1:0-1963 GCA_964015645.1 uncultured bacterium | reverse complement strand
GTCTCGTGGGCTCGGAGATGTGTATAAGAGACAGACCTACACCTTACGATTTGGAGAAGTCGCCTATGGCAGCGGTTTGGAAGTAAGCGCCGGTGGCCCAACGGATTCCGGGCCGAATACGGAAGTTGCGGAAAACCGCTATCTTTTCATCTCCGCCCGGTTTAATGAAAAGGAATTTGTAGAGCCGCAAGCCCCGGCCAATACCGATTTCCTGGTGAAAGCAGACAGTGTTTGGAGCGCTGAGGATAAAGCGAACAAAGAAGTTTACGATGCCCACGAAGCCTGGAAACGCAAAGTTGAAAACAGCCGAAAAATCGCTATCGAATTAAACGACCGCTTTGCGCCCTGGTATTATGTCATTTCCGACGAAAACTTCAAAAAGCTGCGCAAAAAACGCAGCGATTTGTTGAAGGATAAAAAAGACAGCTAAGCACTGATCTTCGAATATTCATATTCGATTTTCAATAACAAGAATCCTCATCTTAGAACTGCTAAAAAAGTGCAGATTCCGATTTCGGGGTCTGCACTTTTTAATTTCATGATTCTGTTTGACGTTTTGGATATGAATGATTTACTGTCATCCCTTTTTTAACCGTGCTAATAATTGAGCGCGATTTTGATAAAGAACGATTCCGCAGCAAACCGTAACAATAATCCCCAGGGCAAACAGCAATCCACCATCGCCATGCACTTCAATGCCCAAAACGGTAAGATGACTGCCGATAGCGCCGATCATTACCCCCAAGCCTAATAATGCGCCGAGCCAGGCATGTTTTGGTATCAGCAACAAAATCGCTGCAATCAACTCAACAATACCGGAACCGATTCTCCCCCACGGTTCCATCCCCACTTTGGTAAAAATATAAACGCTCTCCGGCGCGGCGGTGAATTTGAAAAAAAGCGTTTGCAGTAAAATGACAGCGGCGACGATTCGAATGATCCAATCAACTATTTTCATTTCGGCCTCCAAACTATTTAGCCACAGAGACACAGAGTTCTCAGAGGGTTGAAAATAAATGACTTATAAAACCTCTGTACTACAAACGCGTAACAACTTGTTTTTTTAGCAGCGTTTTAAAAATTTTCAGCCACGGATGCACACGGATTGACACTGATTTTTTTAACTTTAAAATTTATCCGTGAAGATCAGTGTCAATCCGTGGCTAAAAAATAATTACTATTTGGCTGCGGCTTCGCTGCGCTAAGGCCTCTGTGTCTCTGTGGCAAAAGTTAAAATTGTGCCCATTTGCAGTATAAGATTCCTTTTGTGATTTTGTGCATTTTGCGGCAAAAGCTCCACACTGGTTTGTGTTCCTATTTGTTCTCATCAAGGTTTTCGATTGTATCTTCGATATAGTCCGTAATGCCGCAGTTGCCCCATTGAGAATATTCTATAAGTTTTGCCCGTATCTCATCTCGCTCATCGGCCAAATCCGGGTTGGTCTGAAATAGATTAACCAATAAATCCATTGTGTTAATGGCAATATCTTCGAAGGCGGTATCGTCCATTCCGTACTCGTTTAGTTTATAGAGAACGCGATCAACAATTTCCCAATATACCCGAATTTTGATGGATAGATTTGCTCTCTCGATTTGTTTGATGATTTTCCAGAGTTCACGAGCGATTTTAGAGGTTGAGTTGTACTCGTATTCCATGTTTCGAAATTCGCTATCGATTGATTTAAGGAGTTGATCTACACTCACCTTTTCATTAACGGCAAACTGGAGCAACAAATCTTGTTTTAGTTTGGAGTCTCTTTTTGCTGAATGGATTACTAAATCTATCAACTCACTTTTCGAAAGCTGCTGAAGCCGTTCTTTCAGCACAATTTCAAGCTCGCCTTCTTTGGCTTTTTCCTTTTGGTAATCGTCGCGATTTTCAAGATAATACAGCAAAACTGCCACGACATGTTTGCAGGGATAACCATCGTAGGGGCAACTGCAATACGCGTCTAACTCATTG
>CAXHHS010001240.1:0-1973 GCA_964015645.1 uncultured bacterium | reverse complement strand
GGCAACGAACACAGGAAGCGGAGCTTCCTGAATAGCGTTAAGGTGCAGAGCACAGTAACGAGCTTAATTTTTTTAGACAAATAAATCGTTTTAAAAACCCGGTATTTGGAAGCTTCACTTCCAAAATTATTTTTTTACGGAGTAAAATAATATGACGAAGAAGATAACGTTTGAGGATGCTTTTCGGCGGTTGGAAGAAATTGCCCAATCGCTGGAAACCGGCGATGTTTCGTTAGACGAATCGATGAAATTGTATGAAGAAGGTATGGAACTAATCGATTTTTGCGGAAAAAAATTGGATACTGCGGAAACGACCATCCGCAAACTTTCTAAAACGACCGATGGTGGATTGGAAGCACAGACAATTGATAATATTTCGGGAGATTAAAACTACCAGAGTGTTAAAATGCTCCAGTGTTCAGGTAGCAGTTGGTGCAGAGTAAAATTACTTGGGCACTTGCCGCATAAGCGGTTCCTCACGAAAAAAACCGGAACACTCCAACACACTTTGAGCACTATTAAAACTCAATCAATCACTTCTAATTTCAAATTGATAATTGCCTTCCAGCAGAACATTAATCCGTGGTTTTATATCGCCCAAACGATAGCGGCTGAGGAGTTGCTTTACGCGAGTGCTGGCATCCTGCGCTTTTTCAAATAAAAATCCATTCGACAGTTTGATTTTTGCCCGTTGCTCCAGGAATAATCGAGCATCCGCATCTTCTAATTCAGCGGGGCCATGCACCAGGTAATAGATGAAATTAATCTCGCCATCTTCTTCACCCGCCTCTACCGGAATTTGCCTGAGCTGCTCGAATTTATAGGCAATAAAAACCGAGATTAAATCCGGATATATTTTCGTCTCTGCCGCAGGTACTGGTTGTATTTTTTGTATAAGCGGCGGCGAGCCGGGAGTTTGAGCAGAATCTTTCCTGGCGACTTCGTAGGTATCGAGTTCATCCTCTTTCCACTTTCCGGTGATAACGGTTCCGGTTGCGGCTGTGTAGGTTCCGTTACCATTTTTCATGCCATTGCGAAAGCGGCCTTCGTAAACATCGCCTTCCGAAAAGGTGTATTTTCCGCTGGCGGAGAGGGTTCCGTTCCGCCAATTACCTTCGTAGCCATCTCCGTTTGGCCAGGTCATATTTCCCTGGCCATGCGGCAGCCCACGTCGAAAGCCGCCATTATATACTTCGCCCGAATTATAATAATAACTCCCCTGGCCATGAATTTTTCCCCGGGTAAAATTACCAACATATTTATCCTGGCTTGCTGCCCAGGTGTAAGTGCCATTTCCATAGGGGAAACCGTCTTTAAATTCACCTTCATATAAATCCCCATTAGGGAATTTTAAAGCGCCCTGGGCATTCGGTAAACTGTTGCTAAAATCTCCCTGGTAAACGGTGTTATTCAAAAATTTTAATTTACTATTTCTATTTTTGCAGTTTCCGGAAAGACACTCTCCCTGGTAAATACCATTCGTCCAAAGTCCCCTATTTTTTGACCGGCCCTGGGGGCTAAATACAGTGCCAATTCCATGATACTCTTTGTTCTGCCAATCACCGTCGTAACGACGGCCATCACTCCAGACATAAGATCCCCAACCATTTTCACAATCGCCGGTAATGCAGCCTTCCAATTTAGCCGGGCGGACGCCATACCAAACGCCGCCATAAATTCCATTTTCGTACCACCAATCCGCCATAAATCCATCGCTGCTTTCGAAAAGCTTTAGAATGATTTTCCCCTCAGATTTATCATCCTGCCATTTTCCGATGAATTGATTCGTTCTCTTGTCGATAGAACCGCTAAGCGTGCCGCGATTATTTACGCCGCGAAAGGTAGCGAAAAGCTCATCTGTTTTGACAGTAAAATTCATATTGCCATAATTCGAATCCCAGGTTCCTAAAAAATCGCCCGTAGATAATGGTTCGGTTGTAAATGTGGGGTTGAGCCGAACGCCGATCCATTTA
>CAXHHS010001239.1:0-1982 GCA_964015645.1 uncultured bacterium | reverse complement strand
GATGCAATGGAGTCTCGTGGGCTCGGAGATGTGTATAAGAGACAGGCCATATTCGGCATCATCGGCAAAGGGAATCGATGGCGTGCCAATTAATAGGTCACGTACCGGAAATTGTTCGATAAATCCGCCGTAATCGATTTCCAGTTCAAGTTGTGGCTGTAGACCTGCCGGGGCTTTAACATCGACGAGAAAGGAAAAGGTGTCGGAAACAGCGGTTGATCGGGAAGAAATATCTAATAATGAGTCGGAGTTTCCTTTGATAATAGAAACCAGCGGATCGAGGCTCTTAAGTTTTAAATTAATATCTCTTAAAGGGCCGAGGCCAATATTTTTTACCGGCAAAACCATTTTAGCAGTTTCGCCGGGGTCGATAAAACCGTTGCGGTTTCCGGTATCGGCAATGGTATTATCGATATAGGCTGCCAAACCGCCCGCTGCCCGGGCTGCGGTTAAATTTTGTGCCAGGTTTTGCTCTGCCAGGAAAAAAATGCGGTTTTGCTCCGGCCAAAATCCATCATCTGACCCGCCAATTTCCGGTGTAAATGAAATAATACGATTTTTTTCAGTATTATCGCCATACATCCAATCGCCGGCGTCGCCGTTGGTAACTTTGCCCAGGGTTTGATCTACAGTGCCGAAGGCGTAATCATTTGATCCAGTCATTTTGGCGCCCAATTCTAAGAATAACAGCGAATCCGGGGTAAGAAACGCTGGCAAATATCCCCAGGGATAAATTAATACATTGCCAAACGTGTGATAGTTGAGAGCGATTTTGAAATTGTGAGAAATACACAACTCTCGCAGGGCTTCTGTTTCCGGTTCGGAAAACGCTTGCGGGCCGCGATAGGTTTCGTCGGTCATTTTGGCGCTAGAGCCGCTGTTATCAAATCCCCATTGAAAACCGTAATTGCGATTTAAATCCACGCCAAATGTATCCGGGCGAACTTCCCGGCGATTTTTACGCCACATTCCGCCGCCGTCGGGAGCGATTGCTTCGTTGTAGAGATAACCATCGGGATTTACCACCGGGACAAAATAAAGCTGGCGATTATCGACGAGGAAAGTGGCTTCCGGATCGCTGCCGTAATTTTCCAGCAGGTAGTACATGAAAAACATCAACGTCATTAAACTTTGCGGCTCGCGGGCGTGGTGCAAAGCGGTGTAGAGAATCTCCGGCTCATCTTCTTCAAAAAGATCGGGATTATCAGAGATTTTGACCAGCCAAATTTTATTGCCATTATGCCCGCTGCCAATGGATTGTTTTTCCGTAATTAGATGCGGATAGAGGTTGCGCATGGAATCGAGTTCTGCCACGGCTTCCGCAAAGGTGTAAAAACCGCCCATACTGCCAAACCCAAATCCCTGCAAACCGCTGGCAGCTTTTATTTGCCGTTTTTCATGTTGGGATAATTGCCGGCGGGATTTGTAATGGGCAGCCATATCATCAATCAAAACCCGGTAAGAAAGACCGTTGCGTTGTAAAATTTCCAGCTCTCGATTGTTGATGATCGTGTTTAAAAAGAAGGTATTGCCGGCGGCAGCTTCGTGGTGAACATGATCAAAAATCAAACCATCGTCAGCGAGATGTTTAATTTGCCCAATGTTTTCGAAAGCAATTTTTACCTGGCTGTATTTTTGAATGGCAGTCTGCGGAAATGTAGAAATCGATAACAGCAGCACGGCAAGCGAAATCGCCGAAACCACGTGTTGCCGATTATTTATATTTGAGCTTTGATTAAACAATGAATGCATTTCGAATTCACATTTAAACATCAATAAAAAACGGTTGTAGGAGACTGCTTACAAAACATACGAAATATACGGAATAAATTTAAAAACATCATATTTTTGCTTATTTTGAGTGTTTCGCTTCGTAGAAGCCCCTTTTCCAAAGGAACCACTTACGTGGCGGGGTCGGTAATCCTTTCAAAAGAAAGTAAAAAAATAGGATAACAAGATGGCAACAAAAAAAGCAGGTGGAT
>CAXHHS010001238.1:0-1983 GCA_964015645.1 uncultured bacterium | reverse complement strand
TACACCAAGAAGCTCGTCGGCAGCGTCAGATGTGTATAAGAGACAGGATCACTGTGTTAAGCACCGAAGCCAACGGTGTCCCCTTCCGCTTTACCGATGATGTTGATATCGCCGCCGATGGCACGATCTACTTTTCCGACGCTTCTCACAAATTCTACCAGCGAGACTATCGCCTGGATGCCATCGAGCACCGGCCAAACGGGCGTTTATTAGCTTACCATCCGGCCACAAAAGAAACAACCGTTTTGCTTGGCGACCTTTACTTTGCCAACGGCGTAGCGGTTAGCCCGGATCAAACATTTGTGCTGGTAAATGAAACCTGGAAATACCGTATAAAGCGCTATTGGCTGGCGGGCGAGAAGAAAGGCATTGCCGATATTTTTATCGACAACCTGCCGGGATTCCCCGATGGCATTTCCAGCAATGAGAAAGATACTTTCTGGCTGGCATTAGCTTCGCCCCGCAATCCGATGATCGATAATTTGGCGGATAAACCGTTTTTGCGAAAAATCGTTGCGCGGCTTCCGCAGTTCGTTCAACCGGATGCCATTCCCTACGCCTTTGTTTTGGGGTTAGATATGAACGGAAATGTAATCCATAATCTTCAAGAACCGTCCGGTAAACCGTTTTCATTTATTACCAGTGTTCAACAGTATGAAGATGTTTTATACTTCGGGAGCCTCACTCTACCGGCTATCGGTCGGTTAACAATACCAGCATCACCTGATTAATTCTATAAAGCAATTTGCCGTACCCTGAAAATATACTATATTTTGGCGTTTTATTTTTGAATGCCAAAAAAGAGGTATATCCAAAGTATGCTGGTAATTTCCATATTTTTCCTGTTTGTTTTGATTATTGCGACGATTTTTCTTGCCAGCGCAGTGTTGGCGCATTCTCACCGCGGACGGCACCGCTATGCCTCTGCCTGGTGGGCCGGAATTATTCTGGCGATTATTTGTATAACGTATTTATCGCCAATGTTTTCGGGGTTGCCGCAGGACATTGAACCGGGCAATCCGCCGATTATTAAAATTGATTGGCAAGCCTTAAGCAGCGATGCCGTTCGAATTGACCTGGTTGCCCTGGCTGCCGGTATTTTGATTAGTTTTTTTCTGTTAGAACTAATCTATCGTGCCGATCCGCTGCAAGAAGATGCCTTTTTTAATTTGCATAATATAACCTCTTTCGTTTTGCTCTTTTTATCATTTTCCTCACTCACATTAACGCTCTATGTTTTCTTCATTCGCGAATCCACTTATATATTTTTTTCCGTCATCATCGGGATTATTGAAGGCGGGTTGTTGTTCGTCGCTTTTCGCGGCAAGGCTGTTTTCGAAAAGATGTTCCAATGAAATTTTGCCTCGACGATTGTATGCCGGGGGACGTTGGGTTTAGGTTTGCGACTTTGGTAATTCTTCGACTATTTTGAGGACAAAATTTCAGGTTTTTGATTTTTATTTATTTTTCAAAGTGTGAACATCTCAAAAAGTGTGCAGTTTATCAAATTTGCTAAATAACAAATTTAATAAGTAGAATTTATTCCGCCTGCCCCACATCTATTTAATCAAGCTCAATAAAAATAGCATCTTATATCTTGTATTTTTTGAATTGATTTTTTTGTTTTTTGGGTAACTTACTAATATCTTTTCTGTAACAAACAATCTTCTTCCCTTCTCTAAACCTTTAAAAAACAACCCTTCCCGCTCAAAAAACAAAAAAATGGAACAATTGTCTTGGAGCAGTCGTACGGTAACTGCAAGAATTTACATTTATCGGATATTTTATTGAGATTGATCTGGTAAGTTATCGAAAAGAATTTTAGGAGACATAAAAATGAATCGACCGAACTTTTTAACGGATAAGCACCTGGGCTTTTTGGAAAATCTTAACACCTCGCAATTAAACGACATGCTTTATACCGTGCCATACTTGCTGCAAAACTGCCCGGAGCTAAATGCAAAGCAGGCGCAGGAAGCAGTA
>CAXHHS010001237.1:0-1989 GCA_964015645.1 uncultured bacterium | reverse complement strand
CAAAACCATAATTCAACAGGGAATTCAAAAACTCAAAGAAATCGGAAGGATAGAGAATGTTTAAGATTGCGATTATCGGCTGCGGAAATATGGGATTAACCTACGCGCGCTCTTTTTTACAGTTTAACCTGGTAACGGAAGAAAACCTGCTATTAATAGCGAAAAACGAACGCCATAAACGGCAGTTGAGAAAATTGAAATTAGGCAAGGTTGTCGATAAAATTAGCAGAAAGATTTCTGACTACGGTGTCATCATTATTGCCGTTAAACCCCAGGATTTTATGAGCATTACGGAAGATTTGAAAAATGCGCTGCAACCGCATCACCTGGTACTTTCCGTAATGGCCGGCATAACGGTAAAAACGATTGAAAACGCCCTTGCCCACGATATTGTCGTTCGAGCGATGCCCAATACGCCGTCACAATTGGGGATGGGCGTTACCGGGTTTGTGGCCAGTACAGCGGTAAACATACACCAAATCAGCATCATCGATAACTTGATGAACACTACCGGCAGAACGGTAATTTTGGAAGATGAATCGCTATTGGATGCTGTTACGGCTTTAAGCGGCAGCGGTCCCGCTTACTTTTTTTACATCTTGAAATGTATGATCGACGCCGGGATAAAAATGGGATTGGAAGAATCCGTTGCAGCAATGCTGGCGAAACAAACCATGCTTGGCTCCTTTCACTTAATGAACCAATCATCAAAAAAATTAGACGAATTGATCGCTGCGGTTACCTCCAAAGGCGGCACAACCGAAGCGGCATTTAGTCGCTTTAAAGAAGGCAAACTTGGCGATACACTGATGCAAGGAATTTTAACTGCCCAGAAACGGGCTAAAGAGCTTTCAAAAGGTGAATAAAAAGTAATACCAACACTTTACCCACTATTGGGTACTTTTTCCACTCCGAATTTCGCTTATATTCAATTGAATTAAGGGGGTAAGATAATCTTAAATCCTCTTGTTTTATGAGTGATTTAAAATATCAAAGTTTCTCAGGATCAAATCGGGAAATTATTTTATCTCACCCCCTGAACAACGTCAATCAAAAGGAGATTTGCGATGAAACTTCAGCATTTAAAGCACCTTTTTATCATGTTATTGTTCGCTGCATCCCAGGCCGGTTTTTCCCAGGACTCCGCACCATCGCCGGAAGCTGCAAAAGCCAATGAATATTACCTGGCGCAAGACTGGAAAAATGCCGCAATGGTTTATAAAACGATTACGGAATCGGAACCCACCAACGCTCAAGCCTGGTACCGGTTAGGACGGTCGAATTATGAACTCAAAAAATATAACGAATCGGCCAGCGCCTACCAGGAAGCGGATAAGCTGGAATTTTATCCTTTCATCACCCGCTACAATATCGCCTGTGCCTATGCGCTGATGAACAAGGTAGACGACGCTTTTACCTGGCTCGATAAAGCAATGGAAGCCGGTTACAGCAACACGGAATCCCTCAAAACGGACGAAGATATTGCCATGTTGCGACAGGATGCCCGTTTCGAAAGCATCGCTGCAAAAGCGGATAAAAATGCCCGCCCTTGCATGTTCGACCCCAAATACAACGAATTTGATTTTTGGGTCGGCGAGTGGGAGGTTTTTAATCCCCAGGGACAAAAGGTTGGCGAGAACATTATCGAAAAGGATTTGAATGGCTGTATGCTGGTAGAAAATTGGACATCGGTTTCCGGCGGCAGCGGCAAAAGTATAAACTATTACGAGCCAGGCAGCGGCAAGTGGAAACAAAATTGGGTAGATGCCACCGGTGGCATTGTGTGGTACCAGGGAGAGGTGAAACTCGGCGCCATGCACTTTAGCGGGGAAAACATTTCCAAAGACGGCACTAAAACACTGGCGCGAGTGGTGCTAAAACCGCTTGCCGATGGCAAAGTGCATCATTTTATCGAAAACTCCGCCGACGGTGGGGAAACCTGGACGCTTTATTTCTGTCTCTTATACACATCTGACGCTGCCGACGAGC
>CAXHHS010001236.1:0-1990 GCA_964015645.1 uncultured bacterium | reverse complement strand
TGCAATGGAGTCTCGTGGGCTCGGAGATGTGTATACGAGACAGGTGTTGCCGTGGGCGATGATGGCGTCATCTTAAAATATGTCCCATCACTGGTTAGTATTACTGATCGCCAACCCCCGGTTATACCGGAAGCGATAACGCTATTTCAAAATTATCCCAATCCCTTTAACCCCGCTACCAATATTGGATTTCGGATTTCCGATTTCGGATTTGTCGAATTGAAAATCTTCGATCTTTCCGGGAAAATCGTAAACACCCTGGTGGCGGGGACTAAAAAAGCTGGCTTTCATGAAATTATTTGGGATAGTACTAATGAAATCGGGCAGCCGGTTGCCAGCGGAATGTATTTATACCGCCTTACCATCACCAGCCCGGGCCAAACTGGGAATGCAGGTGTTTCGCATCAATTGGTAAGAAAAATGGTTCTGATAAAATGAAAACAAAATATTGTACCCAGTCGAAAATTTTACAGCTAATACTTCTATCAATATTGAATTTCAATATATTCTCCCAGGAAATTTTTTTCTCGGACGTTAGCTCATCCATGGGAATCGAATTTGAATATGGCGGCGAATTTATGGGCGGCGGCGTCAGTTTTTGCGATATTGATGGCGACGGCCTGCAAGATATTTCCCTGGCCAGCGGGGCAGGGGAGCTGGCTTATATCTACAAAAATAACGGTGATTCATTCCGCAATATTTCTGCCGGATCAGGATTAATCGACCAATTCGAATCCAAGTCTCTACTTTGGGCCGATTATGATAATGACGGCGACCGCGATTTATTCATCACCAATTTATTTGCTTCCAATAAACTCTATCGAAATGATACGGCTGCTAACAGCTTGGATTGGCGGTTTGTCGATGTAACCGCCGAAGCCGGAATTTCCAGCGAACCCCGGCCTTCGGTCGCCGCTGCCTGGGCAGACTACAATAATGATGGCTGGCTGGACCTTTACGTGGCAACGTATAACGATGCCATGGGGCAAGATCCCCGCTCCCCCAATTGGTTCTACGAAAACCAGGGCGATGGCACGTTTATCGATGTAGCGCCGGCCCTCGGCCTCGCAGATTCCCTAAAACAGCCCTGGGCAGTCGTTTTTTTCGATTATAATAACGATGGCTGGCAGGATTTATACATCGGCAATGACAAAGACAAAGGAAACATGCTGTTTCGCAATAATAGCGATGGCTCATTTACCGATGTCAGCGCAGCCTCCAATTCCGATCTGCAAATGTGCTCCATGGGCATCGCCGCTGGTGATTACGACAACAATGGTTATCTCGATTTATACATCTCGAACTCTCCGGCGGGAAATGCCTTGCTCCACAATAACGGCGATGGCACTTTTGATGAAATTGCCGCATTGCGCAATATTACCGTTAACCGAATTTGCTGGGGGGCAAACTTTTTTGATTATGACAACGACCGCGATTTGGATATCTACGTTTCCACAGCCGAAGGCTCACCGGATAATTACAATATGCTATTTATCAATACCGGCAGCACATTTTTTCCCGCAGTCGGGGTCGGTCTCGATAATAATTCTGCGATGAGTTTTGGCAACGCTATTGGAGATTTTAACAATGATGGCTATCCCGATATTGCCGTAGCGAACAATACGCCGTTCAATTTATGGGAAAACAGCGGCGGGTCCAATAATTGGATAAAAATTGAATTGGAGGGAACCGTCAGCAATCGCGATGGCATTGGGGCGATGATCGAAGTTTTTTGCAACGGCGACCGCTTTATTCGCTCTACCCACTGCGGCATTAGTTTTATATCCCAAAATAGCTTTATTCAGACGATTGGCCTGGGAACAGCCGCTGTCGTCGATTCGCTCTTAATCCGCTGGCCGAGCGGCATTGTGGATGTTTTTGAAGGCATCCCGGCCAATCAAAAAATTGAAATTGTAGAGGGACAGCCATTATCACAAATAAAAACGGTTAGCCGGTTTTTTAAAGAAGGCTGGCATTTGGTTTCCCTGCC
>CAXHHS010001235.1:0-1994 GCA_964015645.1 uncultured bacterium | reverse complement strand
TTTCCAAAAACAAAAATTTTTCTGTGCAGTATTGCATCATCTTAATTATATTCTATCGATGTAAATATTTTTTCACAATTAATTTTATCCGCAACAATCATAAAAAAATTTCGAATGAAAAGTTATGGAAAAATCAAACTACACTTATCTCAGCAAACGTGAACAGCAAATTATGGATGTAATTCACCAAATGGGTGAAGCCAGCGTTGCCGACGTTCAGTCGCGTTTAGATGACTCTCCGGCTTACAATTCCGTACGCATCATTATGGGGATTTTGGAGAAAAAAGGGTTTTTGAAGCACAAAAAAGACGGTCAGCGATATATTTATTTTGCGACCGAAAAAATCGACAAAGCCAAGCTTTCCGCCCTGGAACATTTGCTAACCACGTTTTTCGAAGGATCCGCTCCTAATATCGTTTCCACCCTGATCAAATTACCTGACAGCAAATTAACCGAGAAGGAACTGGATGAACTTTCTCAAATTATTGAAGAAGCGAAGAAAGAGCAGAAAAAATGATTGAAGTTTTTGAAGGGATCTACCGCTTCGGGGCTGCGTTTGCCGCCCCGGTTTTTTTTATGAATTTGATGATCAAAGGGACATTGATTTTATGCGCTGCCGGTATACTTTACGTGCTTTTTCGGCGATCTTCTGCCGCTGTACGACATTGGGTTTGGAGCCTGGCGTTTTATAGCTTGTTATCGTTGCCGGTACTCTCGTTTATGCTGCCGGGTAAAACCCCCACCTGGCTGCCGGAAATCTCCACAACCGGGTGGTTTGGCGATCAATCTTATAACGGAAAATGGTGGCCTGCCTCAACGCCTAAATCCGCTGTTTCGGAGACTTCCGAAATATCTGAATCTCGCCAAAAAGAAATCCCCAATTTTGTGCCGCTTTCTCTCCAGGAAAAAGTGTATTTGAAAGACTGTATTGCTATGGGAAACATGGTTAACTTTCGAATTCCCTGGCCGAACGTATTGTTTTTCCTGTGGCTTGCGGGTTCTATTGTTTTGTTAGCCCGGATGTTGTTCGAGCTTGCAGCAATTCAATGGTTTACCATGCGCGGAAGCGTAATTTCTCAACCTGAATGGTTATCTATATTGGATAAATACAAACAGACGCTCAATATAAATCGCCCGGTAAAAATTGTGGTTGGCAATGTTGGACTGCCAATGACCTTCGGATTGCTTAAACCGAAGATATTGCTGCCTGAAAACGCCGTAGATTGGTCGCAAGAACAACGCCAGGTTGTATTGCTTCACGAATTGGCACATATCAAGCGCTGGGATTATTTAACCAATTTGACAGAGCAGCTTTCCCTGGCATTCTATTGGTGCAATCCGCTGGTTTGGTTTGGGGTTCGCCAGTTGAATATCGAACGGGAGCAAGCCTGCGATGATTGTGTAATTCGGGAAGGAACCCCCCAGGTTGATTATGCAACACACCTTTTGGAAGTTGTTAAAGCGCTTCCTTACGTTCGTAGAATCGAGCGCCGGGCAGTTGCAATGGCCAATCACCGCCAGCTTAAAAACCGCTTAAAATATATTGTCACTCACAGAATTCCCCGCAACACCATCCAAACTAAATTTGCTATATTTTCCACACTGTTATCCGTTATGGTAATTTTGCTATTAGGAATGGTTCAGTTTCAGGAAGCACAAACCTTACCGGCTTCCGGTGCCTGGGAAGCGGAGGCCGAAATGCAATCGCAGGATGCGTTCTTAAAAGCCTTATCATCGAAAAATCCCCGCGTAAAACGCAAAGCTGCCTGGATGGTGGGGCAAATGGTAGATGGTCGCGCTGTTAAACCACTCATAAAATTATTAAAAGACAATGACAACGATGTTCGTGCCATGTCTGCCTGGGCATTAGGCGAAATTGGCGACCGCCGGGCGAGTTCACCGCTCATCTCATCCATATCGGATGTCGATGATTATGTTCGAGAGATGGCCATCGAGAGCCTCGGTAAAATTAAAGCAGCAAGCGCTGTTTATCA
>CAXHHS010001234.1:0-2000 GCA_964015645.1 uncultured bacterium | reverse complement strand
CTACACCAAGAAGCTCGTCGGCAGCGTCAGATGTGTATAAGAGACAGCCACACCGGCTAAACGCCCTAATTTTTCTCCGCTGGCGCGTTTGGCATCAATTTCGTTTGCTCGCTGGCGAGCCTCTTCCGCATACACCTGGATAAAGGCATTTAGATCTTTATTCGATTCAATTTTATTGAGATAGATTTCTACTGCATCGGCTAAATTAAAATCACCGCGAAGATATCCGCGGTGCCGTTCTAATGCTGAATTCATTTATTGTCCGTTGATTGTTGTCCGTCGCGCTTGTTATTGCAAATTCGATGTTTGTAGTATTTTGTTTTACCTATGGCGTAAGCCACCGCTTAGCCCAGGCAAGGAGCCACTTACGTGGCGCGGCTGCCTACTGCCTACTGTCCAATTGCCTACTAAGCCTTATTAACTTTTCTGCGCTTCGGATTGCTGCTGAGCGCCCTGGTTTGCCTGGGCATTTTGAGAGGGTGGGGGAGAGGTTGGCTGTGTGCGCTGGTCGTCAATTTTGTTCATATCGAATTCGTCTTTTAACCCCTGGGTCGCATGTTTAAATTCTTTGATTGATTTTCCCATAGACCGGGCTAATTCCGGAAGGCGTTTGGCGCCAAACAGAATTACGATCAATAAAAAAATTAATAAAATTTCTCCGGGTCCCATGTTGAATGGCATTTTATTTCTCCTTTTTTATGATCTAAATACCAACTGCTTCTACAATTAAGCAATTTTATGGTCGAGATACAATCGAAACTTCATTCAAAGATTTGACGGTATTCCCAAATGACTGTTGCGCGTTCCGAAACGACTATATAACAACCGTTCTATAAACACCAACGACTAAAAGTGCGACAGCACCAAAGATTCGAAAATATAACGCCCGTCGTCGGAACCTAATAATGTTTCTATCGCTCTTTCCGGGTGCGGCATCATTCCCAACACATTACCCGCTTGATTGACAATACCGGCGATATTGTTTACGGAACCATTGGGGTTTGCTGCATCATTTACTTCCATCCCGACATCAGCGTATCGAAAAACAATTTGCTGGCGATCTTCCAGATGATTTATTTGATCTTCCTCCAGGTAATAGCAGCCTTCGCCATGAGCTACCGGGATTTTTAGTGTTTTGTTTTGGGGAATCGCGTTGGTAAACATCGTGTTATAATTTTCGGTGCGAAGGTTGATATAGCGGCAAACAAATCGCAAACCGGAATTTTTTAGCAGTGCACCGGGAAGCAACCCGCATTCTACCAAAACTTGAAAACCGTTGCAAATGCCAATAACCGGTTTGCCGGATTTTGCAAAGACCACAACCGCATTTATAATTGTTGAAAATCGGGCAATAGCCCCGGCCCGCAGGTAATCGCCGTAAGAGAATCCGCCGGGAAGCGTTACCAAATCGTATTCGGAAAGATCGGCGGTTTTATGCCAAACGTATTCAACATCATGCCCCATCAACTTCAGCGCATAATGCATGTCATGATCGCAATTTGACCCGGGAAAAACGATAACGGCGCTTTTCACAATAATTCCTCGATCTCAAAATCTTCGATGACGGGATTTGACAACAATTTCCGGCTGGCTTCTTCTACCATACGGCGGGTGTCCGTGGGATCTTTGCCATTTTCGATTTCCAATTCGATCAGTTTTCCAACTCGCACGTCCTGAATCTCCGAAAAGCCTAAACTTTGCAGCGCATGATGTACGGCTTTGCCTTGCGGATCTAAAATACTTTTTTTGAGGCGAACTTTGACAGCTAATTTCACTCGAGATTTTCCTTTGCTTCTATATACTTTCGATCATTTTTTTGGGTAATGATTTCCCAGGCGACTCGCAGCACTCCGGAGAGAACATAGGCAATGATAATCGGAAAAAACGTTTGCTGCGGAAAGAGGATGATGATAAGCGCGAAAACGATAAAGATCAATATTTTAATGCGGTTAGCGCGAGAGGTTTGCAAAGAGAAATCCGGGATGATTTCATAACGAATA
>CAXHHS010001233.1:0-2005 GCA_964015645.1 uncultured bacterium | reverse complement strand
GGGTTAAGCCGGAAACCAAGCCGTCGGCGTCACCTACGTGCACCATCATACTGCCAAAGTAGTTCGGCTTGCGGATCAATTGGTGTGCTCTTTCTCGCACCAAACCCTTACGCCGGCGAAGGTGGTATAAAATCTCACCGTATTCATGCAGCCGGGGAAAGGTGTTAATATCAATAATTTCAATCCCGCCGTGGATATTCAAATGCAGACGCTCTAACCCCCGGTTAATGACATCCCGGTTACCGATCAAAATCGGGTGTGCCATTCCCTCGTCAAGGATAATCTCGCAAGCTTTGAGGATCGATTCGTGTTCGCCTTCAGGATAAACAATTCGCTTGGGCGCCTTTTTCGCTTTGTTAATCATCACTCGCACCACCTGGCGGGAGACGCCTAATCGCGCTTCTAATTTTTCCCGGTATTCGTCGATATCGATGTTCAATTTTGCTGCGCCGCTATCTATTGCCGCTTTGGCGACGGCAGAAGCCTCCCAAATCAAAACACGGGGATCGAACGGCTTCGGAATGATATATTCGCGGCCAAATTCCAGGTTTTTGGAGCGGTAGGCTTTGATCACCGAGTAGGGAATCGGCTCTTTTGCCAGGTTTGCCAAGGCTTTGGCAGCGGCAATTTTCATCGCTTCGTTAATTTCGGTTGCTCGAACATCCAATGCGCCGCGAAAGATGAAGGGAAATCCCAGTACATTGTTGACCTGGTTGGGGTAATCACTTCGCCCGGTGGCCATAATCACGTCATCGCGGGCAGCTTTGGCATTCGGGTAGGTGATTTCGGGATCGGGATTGGCCATGGCAAAAATGATCGGATCGTCGGCCATGGAGCGCACCATGTCTTTGGTAAGGAGATTCGCCTTCGAAACGCCGACAAAGAAATCCATGCCTTTCATCGCCGCTGCCAGGGTTAAATCACCATTTTCGATGGCGAATTCCGCTTTGTAGGGATTCATCCCCTTTTTTTGCCCCTGGTGCACCACGCCGCGGCTATCGAACATCACTATGTTTTCTTTTTTAACGCCCAACTGTATATAAAATTTCGCGCAGGCAATGCCGGCTGCGCCCGCGCCGCTAACGACCATTTTGATCTTGTCAATGTGTTTTCCGGTCAGCTCCAGGGCATTCAGTAAGCCTGCTCCGGAAATGATCGCTGTGCCGTGCTGGTCATCGTGGAAAACAGGGATCGACAACTGCTTCTTTAATTCTTCCTCGATGTAAAAGCACTCCGGTGCTTTAATGTCTTCCAGGTTGATGCCGCCAAAGGTCGGTTCCAACACTTTGACTGTGCGAATGATCTCATCGGGGTCTTTGGAATCGAGTTCGATATCAAAAACGTCAATATCGGCAAAGCTTTTGAATAGAACGCCCTTTCCTTCCATCACCGGTTTTCCGGCCAGGGGGCCAATATCGCCCAGGCCTAATACGGCTGTGCCATTAGATACAACGGCTACCAGGTTTCCTTTGGCGGTATAACTAAAAGCTTCCTCAGAATCTTTTTCAATCTCGCGGCAGGGTTCGGCAACGCCGGGGGCATAAGCCAATGATAAATCTCGCTGGGTAGTGCAGGGTTTGGTAGTAGAAACTTCAATTTTTCCTGAACGCTTTCCACGATGATATGCTAATGCTTCAGTTTTGTAATCCATGTTCGCTTACCTCTTCTATTTTTGAATGTTGATCTTGTTTTATCGAAATCGCCGTAATTATTGGGCAATAGACGGAAATGAAACCTCTATCGATTTTTAGAATGTAAGTCTGTTTGTGGATGGAAAATTCAACCTGAATAAGAGGAATCGATTTTTAAAGCACCTAAATCCCGCGAGAAATGTGAATTATTTTCCTGAATATTCACCGGGTTAAAAAGAGAATTTGTTGTATCGTCCGTTGATTTTTACATACAATCCGCCTCTTGTTGCCCAATTACAAATTAGAATAGTCGTTGCTCAAATAATATGAGGGCAATCAGCGATGGATATGATTTTTGTCATGTTTGAAAGGAT
>CAXHHS010001232.1:0-2005 GCA_964015645.1 uncultured bacterium | reverse complement strand
TTAGTATGTCGAGAAAATCTTTTCAACTTCGTTTCGTATAATCGCCTGCCAATAAAATAGAGGGGGAAGTATCCATGGCGGAAACAATTGCAAATTTATTCGTACTGTTGCTGGGCATTTATGTGGGCATTGGGTTATTGTTTTCCATTCCCTTTGCCTTTGCGGGCGCAAAAAAAATCGATTCTACAGCCACCGAAGGAACCATTGGGTTTAAATTGCTCATTATTCCGGGAGCTATTGCACTATGGCCGTTGCTGGCAAACCGCTGGCGTAAGAAAGTGGGTGAGCCGCCGGAAGAAAAAAACCCCCACCGCACTGCCTGCAAATTACACGCGTTAGCAGAGAGGAGGACTGCCCAATGATCCATCCGTTGAGAAAGCGCCACCGCCGTATGACGCTGGCCATCGCCATCATTGTGCCGGTATTGTTTGTTGCCGGGCTGTTATCCCGCCAAACCGTACCGGCAACGGAAAATGCAGCGGCCTTCCAAAGCAATCTATCCCATGAGTTTAGTAACGAATTATTTTCCGATAAAACGCTTTGGGGTGAATTAGACATACGCACTCGTGTATTGTCCACCGGGCAAGATTCCGTTAGGCTGGCATTGGAATTAACACCGCACACACCACTTAAAATTGCCGATGTGCTGGTGTATTGGCATTCCGGTAATAACGGTGATGGAAAAACACTCCCGGGCGGGGCCTTTTTATTAGGAACGCTATCCGGGCTGCACCAGCGGCTTTTTCCGTTGCCTGAACCGGCAGTGCAGAGCGACGGTGTTGTGATGTTATACAGCCTCGCACACCGGAAAGTGATCACGTCTGTTGATCTCAAAACCAATTCATTGTTAGCAGGAGGGTTGCAATAATGGGGCTAAATTATCAAGCGGTTTTGTGGAACCGCCAGAAGAAAATTTATGATATTACAATGGTTTCCGGCATTGTGCTGTATTTGGCGTTATTTATTGTCGGTGGAGCGATTTTGCACCCCAATGCCACGGCGGAGACACTACTAATTCGCGGGTTGGGGACTTGCGCTTTGTTGTTGCTGCACATCATTCTTTCGATTGGGCCGCTGGCGCGGTTAAATTCCCGTTTTTTACCGCTGCTGTATAATCGCCGCCATCTTGGAGTTACGATGTTTATCCTGGCATTGGCGCACGGTGTTTTTTCGATTATCCAATTTCATGTATTGGGTGATGCCAATCCATTAGTTAGCGTGTTGAGCGCCAATTCGGATTACAGCAGCCTGGCGAATTTCCCATTTCAGCCACTGGGATTTTTTGCGCTGCTCATCCTTTTTTTGATGGCCGCTACCAGCCATGATTTTTGGCTCGCCAATCTTACCCCGCCGGTGTGGAAAGCGTTGCACATGATGGTTTACCTGGCGTACGGCCTGATTATTTTACACGTTGTTTTCGGCGTATTACAAGCGGAAACCAGCCCGGTTTTAGCAGCCGTTTTAGGCATCGGCCTGGTTTGTGTGCTGGCATTACATATCGTTGCCGGGAGTAAAGAAAAATCGCTCGACATCCAAGTGTATGAGATCGAGCAAGATGGGTTTGTTGATGTTTGCAGCGTTGATGATATTCCTGAAAATCGCGGGCATATTGCAGTGCTTTCCGGGGAACGGGTGGCGATCTTTAAATATGATGGAAAGATTTCCGCCATCTCTAACGCCTGCGCCCATCAAAACGGACCATTGGGAGAAGGCAAAATTATTGATGGCCTGGTAACCTGTCCCTGGCACGGCTTTCAATACAATCCGAATGATGGCGCATCTCCCGCGCCATTTAAAGAGAAAGTACCGACTTTTAATGTTAAAGTGTTAAACGGCAGGGTGTGGGTCGATCCCAAACCGAATTTACCCGGCACGAAGGTTGAACCAGCGAAAATAATTTGACAGGATTAACTGGATGGACAAGATAGAAGAGCGATGCTTGATACTCGATACTTGATACTGGATGTTTGATTTAAATCGGGCCACGAGACGAAAGCCAGTATCG
>CAXHHS010001231.1:0-2008 GCA_964015645.1 uncultured bacterium | reverse complement strand
AGATGCAATGGAGTCTCGTGGGCTCGGAGATGTGTATAAGAGACAGAAATATCGATGGCGGGCGCTCAATTAACCTGGCGCTTTCCACACGTGGAATTTATGCGTTGCAAGAAGTCGATTTGGCTGATACGGTGCTAAAGAACGCCATCCCTATGCGCGGGAGAATGATACACTCCATCGAAAGCAAACTTACCTTTCAACCTTACGGCGTTCAGGAAAACGAGGTGATTAATTCTACCTCGCGCGCCGGGTTAAATAGTATTTTGATGGATGCTGCTGAAGGTTTCGAAACTGTTTCCATCCATTTTAACCAGCGCTGTCTCGGAATGGATTTTCAATCCGGGGAGGTGAGTTTCTTAAACGAAAAAACCGGGGAGACAATTACAAAAACTGCCGATACCGTCATCGCCTGCGATGGAGCGACTTCTGCTATCCGGCTGGAAATGCAAAAAGTAGGGCGATTTAATCTCAACCAAATGTACCTCGAACATGGGTACAAAGAGTTAACTATTCCACCGGGGCCAAACGGTGCTTTTCAAATGGAAAAAGAAGCAT
Source organism: uncultured bacterium (assembly GCA_964015645.1). Lineage (GTDB taxonomy): Bacteria > Calditrichota > Calditrichia > RBG-13-44-9 > J075 > CAXHHS01. Next base: position 1,453 of record CAXHHS010001231.1, on the reverse strand, counting down.
TGCATATTTGGCCGCGCGGCACGTATATGTTAATCGCCCTTCCTAATTTGGATGGTAGCTTTACCTGCACCCTGTTTTTTCCGTTTGAAGGTGAATACAGTTTTGCAAGTTTGAATCGTAGCGAAAAAATGGTCGATTTTTTTCAGCAGCAGTTTCCTGACGCGGTGCCATTAATTGCAGATTTGGAAGGGGATTTTTTCGGGAATCTCACCGGCAATTTGATTACCATTAAATGTGCGCCCTGGTATGTTGGCGGAAAGGCACTTTTGTTGGGCGATTCCGCTCATGCCATCGTTCCCTTTTACGGACAGGGGATGAACTGCGCTTTTGAAGATTGCACTTTGCTCAACCAAATCATCGATCAACATGGAGATGATTGGGAAACAGTATTTTCCGAATATCAACTGAAGCGGAAGGCCGATGCCGACGCCATTGCCCAACTGGCACTCGATAATTTCATCGAAATGCGCGATAGTGTTGCCAATCCCAAATTTCTGTTGAAGAAAAAATTAGAGCGGCAGTTAGAGGAGCAATTTCCCGGTGAGTTTTTGTCAACCTATTCGCGGGTCACATTTCACCGTTTGCCGTATTCGGAAGCGTTAGAGATGGGAAAAATTCAAGATCGTATATTGATGGAAATATGCAACTCAACCGGAAAAATAGAAGAATTAGACTTGAAACAAGTATTGGCTAAAGTAGCTGAAAAAGTTCATGGATGAGGTTTGTGTGTTTGGAGAACGTAATTCGCTGCCTAAATCCTTTTATAACCGCTCCACCTTAATTGTTGCCAAAGAATTACTTGGAAAAACAATCGTTCATCAAATTGATAAAGATGTTCTGGCCGGAAAAATTGTTGAAACTGAAGCCTATATCGGGGAAGACGATCCCGCTTGTCATGCCGCTCGCGGTAAAACCAATCGTACGTCGTTGATGTACGGTCCGCCGGGTTTCGCTTATATTTATTTTATTTATGGGATGTATTATTGTTTGAATGCCGTAACGGAAGCGGAAAATTTCCCTGCGGCAGTTTTGATTCGCGCTGTTGAGCCTTTAGTTGGTATTAAAAAAATGCAGCAGCTTCGTGGCACTTCCAATTTACGAAACTTGACGACCGGCCCCGGAAAATTGTGTATGGCGTTTGGCCTGGATAAATCGCAAAATGGCGTCGATTTATACAATAGCGAATTACGAATTGCTGAAGGTGAAACAATTGCGGAATCGGAAATCGCCACTACAACCAGAATCGGCATTAGTGCCGGTAAAGATTTCCCCTGGCGATTTTACATCAAACGGAATAAGTTCGTATCAGTCTAAAAATATTCAAAAACTTGTTTACCAATAGAAAATCGGCGGCTATATTTCTTACCGTGGAACACAAAATCGAATAGAGGTGACTAAATGATTATTTATATCGGAATAGGACTTCTTGACGGACTTATTTTAGGGGCCGGCG
>CAXHHS010001230.1:0-2008 GCA_964015645.1 uncultured bacterium | reverse complement strand
GTATCAATGGCGGAAAGTATTTTGGGCGATTGGAAGTTAATTTTAGCGATGCCGGTACTCCTTTAAATGAAATCATCATCAGCCCGGCGACCCCATTCGATACGATCAACGTTGTAGAGCGCGCTGCACTACAGTTTGTGAATGGCGGAATTACCTCACCGAATGGGGCCATCGACCAAATTGTTTCCACCCGGCAAAAATTTACCTGGGAATTACAACTGTTGCACAAAGCCAATAGCGGGCCATTGGCTGGCGATAGCTCGGAAATTACGCTTGATTTTACCGGCAGGGGATTTTTCTTCGACAGCCTGTTTACCCAGCAAGTTAAAACCATTAAAATGCTCCCTGCGAACCCGGCAGCGGCAGCAAATGTCGATATTTGGGCTGGCCCAATCGCTCGTGTGGCATTGCTAACTGCTGATATTACAGATACTTCCAGCACCGCAGGCGGCACCGAACCGGCGTTAATAGATGGCCCGGGGTTTGTGACATTAGAAATGACCAGCGTAAGCCGGGCAAATTTAAGCATCGATTTGAGCGGCCCTACGATTGTAGCTGCCGATGCATTTTCTTTGAGCGGCGTCGTTACCAATAGCGGAACCGCTAATATAATCCCGGACTCCGTTGATGTTACGCTGGAATTCAATACCCTGGAATTTACGCTGTTGAGCGGTAGTGTTTCCAGCCGGCAAAAGGTCGGAGAATCATTTGTGTATCAATTCTTTCCCAGCTCCCCTGGGCTTTCTAACGAACGATTTGCAATAAATATCGCGCCGACCTCTCCGGCCTTTGATGAAAATACAAGCGATTCCGCTTTTGTCAGCCAATCAACTTCGGAGTTATTTGTCGATGTCGTTGACGAGGCCATCGGGTTTAATCCGGCAATTTCCGCACCGAGTGGCGCTACAAACGACACCGTTTCCACAAGCCAGGTGTTTACCATAGAAGCCCAATATGTTTACAGCCCGGCAATTGATGCCAATGGACGAACCGCAAAAATAGCGGTTCCCGAAGGTTTCGTGGCAGATACAGCAGCGAAAGCACTGGGCACGGAAGATATGGGTATCGTTACCTGGGACGTAACTGCTCCATCCACTTCCGGTGCTCGCATTATTCAAGTAACATTATCCGGTTTTCAGGGCGGAACACAGGCGCTAAATATTATAAAAACCCTGAATATTTTTGTGGAAAAACGTGCGGAGTTATCGGTTTTTGCCAGCATTGTTCAGCCGGCTGGAGCAGTTGACCGCACGCTGAGCACCGCCCAATTTTTTGATGTCCGAACCACTGTTACCAACTCCGGAACCGCCGGAACTGTCAAGGATTCTCTTAATACGGTTCAATTGGTGATTCCTGCCGGATTTTCTCCCAGCGGTACCATCCAGCGAATGGTACCGACGGATGGCGCAGATACCTTGAGTATTTTAGCATTAACGACAACGCCGGGGCCGGTTTCAATTCAGGCAAATTTTATCGATGCAGCGGAGGATGCCAACAATAACGAACAACCGGCAGTTATCATCGATAATCAGCATGTTATTGATGGTATTACAACGGTTGACCGCGCAGATCTGGCACTCTCATGGGATGCCCCGACAACCTTTTCTGCCTCCCGCGATAGTTTGCCAATCGCAATTTCCGTTAGCAACCTGGGGCAAGCCGGTATTAACCAAAACACCCTGGGCGTGCAATTGGAAATCGAAAACAACTTTTTTGTATTTCCTGGCAGCCCGGTTGATGATTCGCTGGAAACCCTTACCTTCAAATTCGAAAATGGCCGCGGCGATACCACGTTTTTTGTAAACAGCCTTGCCAATACCGGTGGAACCAATATAATCGCTCGTCTGGATACATCCGGTGTTCAGGATGAAAATAACAATTCCCCGGGCACGCCTGTTTTCGCTTCTATTGATTTGATTGACCAGGCGATAACGGTTTCGCAAGGAGGGATGGTTGCGGTAAACAGTATCGACATTATCAAACCGCAAGGGGCCGTTGCACATGATAC
>CAXHHS010001229.1:0-2011 GCA_964015645.1 uncultured bacterium | reverse complement strand
CCACATTAAACGAACCCCATTGGCGGCTGCTGGAAAAATTATTGATAAGCTCAAAGTTGATGAATGCCGCCCAGCGTTTGGAAATGCTTTTCTGGAAAAAAAGGTTGAGCTGCTGTAATAAAAAAGAGTTTTGATCTCGCTGCCGATTGGGATCGCCCTGTTGCAAAAACTGATTTTGAAAGTAGCCGAAAATCCGAATCGGCTTCTCTCCTTTTTGTGCGAAACTTCCACTCACAAATATAAGCAGTAATGATAACGCGATTATCCTGCTTCGCATATAGTTCTCCTTATTTCATCAAATTTGCAACTCATGATAACATTGACTTTGACAGTTGGTTTATACTTCGACTTCGCTCAGCATGACGTGTCAGCCTGAGCTGAGTCGAAGGCGAACAAGCGTTTTCGAACTCACAAGAATAATTGTTATACTGCACTAGGCTATTTCACTTTCACGGCCACAAACGTCATATCATCATCCGGCGGTCGGTCGCCGGCCCATTGGGTTACGCCATCCAACAAATGTTCGATAATTTTGCCGGATGATTTTTCCGCTGCCGCAGCAAATAAGTATTTGGTTCTTTCTTCTCCCAGCATTTCATTTTCGTCATTAAAAAGTTCTGGCATCCCATCGCTCATAAACAACACTGCATCATTCGGGTATAACTGAAGTTCCTGGTGTTGGTAAGCAAAATTGGGAAAACTTCCAAGCGGCATTCCTTTTAAAACAATTTCTTCCACCGTTTTTGATTCCGCCCGGTAGATTAATGTATAGGGCATTCCCGCTGCTGAGAGCGTCATTTTTCTATTTTTGATTTTTGCCAATGTTAGCGCCATATACATCTGCCGAAATCCCATTTGTTTTAAGGCAAACGAGGCCGTCTGTAAAATCTTAACCGGCTGTGTTAGATGAGACAACGCATTAAACAAACTTTTGGAAGCCGTGACCACCATTCCGGCATGAAGGCCGTGGCCAGTGGCGTCCCCCACAGCAATTGTCAATGTTCCATCTTCTTCCAGCTTAAAATCGTAATAATCGCCACCGACTTCCGTGGCCGGTTTAATATAGGCAGCAATATCCAAATCGGCAAGATCCGGCAACGATTCCGGAATCATAGAAAGCTGCATATTTCGGGCCTGCTCTAATTCAGCGGTTTTGCGGTCGTTTTCTGCTTTTAATGCTTTTGCCTCCGCTTCTTTGGCTTTTGCGCGAAGTTCCGCTGCCTCGGCGATGAGTTTGGCCTCCTGGCGTTCTTTTTCGCGCGCGTCACGTAAGGCGATAGTCATTTGATTAAAGGAGGTTGTTAAATTACCGATCTCATCTTTGCTGTCGATATCAAGGTTTACGTCCAGATCGCCGCCGGCAACGTCTTTTACCGCTTTTACCAGCGATTTTAGTGGCGTGCTAATCAAACGCACCAGGGCAAAGGCCATAAACCCCGATAAAATAAATGTTAGAATTAAGAGAACGCGTGTGATAGTACGAGTCGAAAAAAATGTATCATCCGCCCGTTGGGCAGCGGCTAAAGCATCGTTTCTGTTAACTTCAACTAGCTTGCTGAGGTCGGCACTAAAACCGGCGAAAATAGTTTGGGCGTCTTTCGATAAGACATCGAACGCTTCTTGTTCTTTATCCTGCTGTAGCAGCATAAAATATTCGATTGAGAGATCTTTATATGTTTCAAATTTTCGATCAAAATCTTCATAGAGTTTTTTTTCTTCTGCCGAATACAAATCCGGGTTTTTTGCAGTATCCAGAATTGCTTCATAAGAATCGATGGTGTCCCCGATTTTATTGATAAGCCCGACCATGGCCGCTTGTTCTTCAAGCTGCCGTTTCTCTCCTGGTGCCAGGATACGCTGCAACTGGTGAATCCGCAATTGTGATGTAACCAGGTTTAATTCGGAAATGGCAATTGCCCGCGGCATCCAGCTATTGGTCACTTCGTCGATTTCGGTTTTTATCGATCCCATTCGCTGGATGGAGTATAAATTTACGCCCGCCATAATTATC
>CAXHHS010001228.1:0-2012 GCA_964015645.1 uncultured bacterium | reverse complement strand
GCTCGGAGATGTGTATAAGAGACAGTTCCAAAGGATTGTTTGGTTTTCTTCTTATCTCCACAAAAAATTAAATAAATCTACAAAATTCAAATTTTCCTTTTCCCACTTTCGGTATTCGCTGCGAGTTGTAATACCAATGGGACCATCATAGATGCCGCCGTGAATCCAGCCATCATACACCCGAACAGCAATCGTATTTTCGCCCTCCGGGTTCAGAATATTTCGTGGAATATGATATGCTCGTAATTTCAAATATTTATTGCCAAGATCGTCATGATCAATCCAATTTCGAATTCTACCGGTGCGGCCAATGCGTTCGCCGTTGAGATATACTTCATCAAAATCATCTATTTTTCCCAACAACAGCACCAGCCTTTCTTCCACAAGGTCAGTCGTAATTTCAAATTTACTGCGGTACCAGCCAATGCCATCGTATCCTTTATATCCCTGGGTTTCCCAAAATGCCGGAGCGCTCACTTCATCCCAATCGCGGTCATCATATTCCGGGGATTGAAAATCCTCATGATCGCTGGTTGAAAATTTCCAAATTCCTGAGAGATTTATTTCAAGATAAGGATTGTTCATCTTTTCAAAGATACCAATTTTTCCGTAGACAATGCCGCCATCAATGCTCTCATCATATACTCGTACTGCCAGGGTATTTTCTCCCTCAAAATTGAGAATTCCCGGTGGGATTACGTACTGCCGATCCATGTAAAAACCGGTAATATAATCAGGTGGAAAAGAGCCGCCAAACCCGATAAATTGGCCATTCAGATAAACTTCATCAACATCATCTACATGGCCAAGATGGAGATAAAGACGATTTTCATCCACCTTGGATGAGATGTTAAAGCGGTTGCGATACCAGGCGTAGCCATCATAACCGGGATAGCCTTCATCTTCCCAGGCGGAGGGCGCAAAAATGGTTTCCCAATCACTGTCATCAAAGGATGGTTCGCTCCACTGCAAATCATCGCCGAGTTCAAATAACCAATCTCCTCGCAAATCGACAACTCGCTTCCAATCGCGAGAACCGGAGCCGGACTCCGCCCCCCATAACGCGTTACTATGAATCCCCCAAATTATGACTAAAAAAATCAATGTTAATGTTTTCATGATAATCACCCCTGTCATTCAAGTTTATTCACACACTAAAAATATACGCGATAGCCGATTAAGGGATGTCAGGCGAGGGTAAAGATATGTAAAAGTTTGTCAAAATTGCGTTTTTAGAAAGCTTGCGTTACATTTCTCCCTGCTGGTTGTAGGTTTTATCTTACCGAAGAAAGGATAAATGATGAAAGAGCAACGATACAAACCACTCGATGCAATGGCCTATCCTCGTTTTGAAGGTATTCGAACATTCATGCGATTGCCGCATGTTACCGATTTGGAAGGTGTTGATTTTGCCATTGCCGGCGTGCCGTTTGATACCGGCGCTACGTTCCGCGTTGGAGCACGATTCGGGCCGGAAGGCATTCGCAACAACTCGCTGTTGCTGCGGCCGTACAACCCGGCATTGGAGATCAACATTTTCGAAACCTGTTCCGGGGTTGATTATGGCGATCTGCCGGTAACACCCGGCTATTTGCCGGAATCCCATCAGCAGATTGAAAAAGGAGCAGGAGAAATTTTTGCAAACGATACAATCCCCATTTTTTTAGGCGGCGATCACTCTGTTTCGTTACCACTGCTGCGAGCGGCTGCTAAAAAATTCGGCCCCCTGGCGCTGGTGCATTTCGACTCTCACAGCGACCTCTGGCCAGGCTATTATGGCGGCAAAGATACGCATCGCCCGTGCGCTGGAAGAAAACTTGATAGACACCAGCCGTTCCAGCCAAATCGGGCTGCGCGGGCCGTTGTATGAAGCGGCTGATTTGCAGATGTCTTTCGATGCCGGATTCCATGTCGTTACCGGCCCGCAATTGCATGAGCAAGGTATCGAAAAAACCATTGCCCAGGTAAAAGAGCGAGTTGGAGACGCCCTGGCTTACCTCACTTTCGATCTC
>CAXHHS010001227.1:0-2017 GCA_964015645.1 uncultured bacterium | reverse complement strand
CAACAATTCACTCTCCGAAATGATGGGACACCGGTTTGGATAATTCCCAAGCGTTTTGATTTTATTTTCGATTTCTATGATAAATTGGATTGCTTTTTCTTTACTATCCTGGGCTATAAAACCCCAAATACTTTCTATATCCGATTCCGCAATTTTGGTAATGCTAACCCTGTATTTCGTGGTCATGTTTAAATTCCTCTAAGAATTCGGATACAGGTCTAACATTTCCTTCTGCAACATCTTTTTCCGCTTCTAAAAGCAACTTTGATAAATTGACTGCCTTAAGTTGTCTTTCATAAACTTCTACATCAATTAAAACAGCATCGGCTTTACCATTTACCGTCAAAATCAACGGGCGCCCGCTGTTATGAACATGTTCAAGAATCTCGCGGGTTTTTCGTTTCAAATCGGTTACTGAACGAATATCTTCTTTAAAACTGATTGACATATTTGTCCCCTTTTAATGTCATAAATATCAACCACAATATAGTGCTTTATTGTGATTGTCTCAATGTTGTTTTAAAAAATTGAATAAATTGGGCTTGAATTCAATTCCAATCCGTCACATATTTAAATCGTTTGCATCTAAAAAATTAAAAGGTAAAAAAATGAATCCAAAGATAACAGAGTTGGAAGAAAAATTAAAAGCGGCTCCGGAAGGCACGGTAGAAAAAGTTGACGTCTTAAACGACCTCTCCTGGGAGCTTTGGGGCACCGAACCTGAAACAGCAATCGAATTGGCAAATGAAAGCTATGCCCTGGCCGAAAAGCTGGGTTATGAAAAGGGACTGGTGCATAGCAAATTTAATAAGGCTGTAGAAACCTGGCGAGATGATATCGAAAGCACATTTAATGCATTTTTAGAGGCATTATCCTGGTTTGAAGAACATGGAGATCGCAAGGGAGAGGCTGACGCGTGCAGCATTATAGGTGTCGTATACTGGGGATTTGGCGATTTTGAGAAAGGATTCGATCTGGTTCATCGCGCAAAAAGAATTTACCGTGAGCTTAAAGATGCCGAGGGCGAAGGCTGGACGCAAAACTCCCTGGGCGGATTTTATTATGACCTTAAAGACTATCAAAGGTCACATGACTACTTTGAAAAAGGGTTGGCACTGTTCGAAAAAACCGGAAATGTAATTGGCCAGGGACGCTCGTTAAATGGTATGGGAAACGCCTATCATTTTATGGGCGATCATAAAAAAGCGCTGAAGTTTCACACAAAGACGCTGGAAATTCAACAGAAAGCTCAACATAAAATAGGTGAATCGCGCACGTTAAATGACATCGGCCTTATCTACCAAAGCCTCGGTGATTTGGAAATGGCAATGGATTATCATCAGCAAAGCCTGGCGATACGCCGTGAGATAAATTATCCGCCGGGAGAAACAACCTCGATGATGGATGTCGCGGATGTTTATATAAAACAGGGAAAATATGATAAAGCGTTAGAAATGCTTAACGAAACGCTGGCGCTTTCTAACAAAATTAAAGCCAAACCCAAAGCGGTAAGAGCACTAAAAACCTTAACCGGCGTTTATGAAAAACTTGGCGATTTTGAGCAGGCTTTAAAACATTTTAAACAATTTCATGAACTTGAAGAAGAAGTGTTCCACGAAGACGCCAATAAGAAATTAAAAAATATGAAAGCTGCTTACCAGCTGGAAACATCCCAAAAAGAGGCGGAAATCTATCGTTTAAGAAACGGCGAATTGAAAGAGACAAATGAACAACTGAAAGAAACGATTCGAAAACTGAATGCCACCCAGGCACAGTTGGTTCAATCCGGGAAAATGGTTGCGTTGGGTAACTTGGTCGCCGGTATTGCCCACGAAATCAATACGCCAATCGGCACCATCAAAAGCGGAAATGATGTAAATGGGCGAATCGCTGATCGGTTGATGGCCGCCCTGGAATCCGATACCCCACTGGAAAACTTGATAAAGGAATTGCAAAAATCGCTCAAAGTGTTGAACCAGAACAATCAAAACAATCTTACAGCCGTTGAGCGTATCGT
>CAXHHS010001226.1:0-2022 GCA_964015645.1 uncultured bacterium | reverse complement strand
ACACCAAGAAGCTCGTCGGCAGCGTCAGATGTGTATAAGAGACAGGGCGATATCGATATTATCTCCCTGATAGCCTTGCCCCAATCCCCCGATGGGAACCGGCTGAAAACGGTGATCGCTGATTTCAAACTCCGACCAGCTATCGCCGCCATCTACGGAGCGGGATAGAAAAACACCGGAGGAATCGCTGGTGGTGTTGCGATCATCATAATAGATGATGTTGGTGCCGCCGCCATCATCAACGGTAATTGCCGGGAAATACTGGATGTTGCCAATGTTCGGTAAATCCTGGTTAACGCGAATTGCCGAAGACCAGGTTTGGCCACCATCGCTGGAGCGGTTTAAGATAATATCGGGATCGAAGCCTGCCGGGGAGCGATTTTTTTGTGTTGTGACGATGTAAATCCAACCGTGGCGCGGGCCGCCGCTTTTGTCAATCGCAATCCTCGGCTGACCATTAACGCGAATGTTCTGTTTTTCCGGCAAAACGCCCTGGATGCCGTTCATTTCAAACGCATTTTCCTGCACGGCCCAGGTTTGCCCGCCATCGGTGGATTTTGCATACCCGGCCTGGACTTCCGTAAATGGAGAGGCATCCGTAACAACAGACCAGCAAACATGCACATTGCCTGCGGTATCCACTTCGATGTCGCCGCCGGAACCGCGTTGAGCAGGATTATTAATTTGTAATGGCGAAGACCAGTTTTCTGCACCATCATCCGTCGCAGCGAAAAACACCGGAAACGGGTTGATAAAACGCACCCATATCGCATACGTTCGGCCGTAAAAATTGCTGCCGGGATTGCCGTCAGTTGCGACTGCTGCTCTTTCAAGATCATCGGTGGTAATGGTAATTTGGCCGGACCAGGTTACCCCGTTATCGGTGGAATAATGCGAATACAAACCGGTAAATGGCGAGCGGCCCAGGCGGGTTAAAACAAACGTGCCATCTTTATCAATCGCAATTCCCGGGTCTCCGCCGTGAAATTGCAATGGAGTGCCCTGCGCCGTATCGCTGCCGAACCAGCTATTGCCACCATCTGTGGTAGCATAAATCCCTTCGCTGATAAAAAAAGGGTTAAATACAATCGTATTGGCGGAGGCAAACATCACATCGGGATTGGATGGGTGAACAGTTACAAACACCTCGGTTTGGGTGGTGTTGCTGGGATGGATTCGAAAATTTTGACCAATAGATAAGGTTAGCTCGGGTTGAGCGAGGAAGGGAGCAGAGCAGAAAAACAATATAAAAAATGTAATTTTAAATTTTAGATGCATTTACGAAACCTCCTTGGAAATATAATTCCCCTCCTTACAAAGGAAGGGAGGCGCAGCGAATCCCGAAACGTCGGGAGAAGCGAAGCAGGGGTGGTTGAGTGGATTAACCTTGCCACACAACCACCCCTGATTTGCTGCGCAAATCTGTCCCCTCCTTTGCAAGGAGGGGAATTCAAAAAAATCCTTTTTACAGTCTTTTAGCTAAAACACATACCCAAATTTAACCGATCCGAAATAGTTGCGCGGTGCACCGGCTTCGTAAAACTGGCCGGCGGCAGAGTTGATGTTTACAAACCCCACGTAAATAACATCGCCAATGTTGTTGATGCCTCCGGAAAGCTGCATATTAAATTTGCTAAAATTGAGATCAAATCCCAGGGCGGCATTCAGCAAACGATAACCATCTGTTTTATCAGAGTTAGCATCGTCAACAAACAAACCGCTCACGTTGTAATGGCTAATTCTGGCAAACCCGCTGGCATTGCGAGAAAACGGATAGGCATACGCCAGCGATAAAAACAAATTGCGGCGGGGAATACTGGGGAGAATATTACCGGAGAAATCCGCCCCGGTGGTTACCAATTGTCCCTGGTCGTCTATAATAACGGCTTGGGTAACATATTCATCATAAACAAAATCGGAAAAGGAATAAGTGAAGTCAAGATTGAAACCATCATAAATTTCGATGCCACCACCAAACTCAAGGCCGTTACGGGTGCTTTGGGCAGCATTAGTGAAAAAAAC
>CAXHHS010001225.1:0-2024 GCA_964015645.1 uncultured bacterium | reverse complement strand
AACCCAACATAGCCGGTTCCGACGACGATAATCTTCATAGAAGCACTCCCCAAGATATTTTTTGAAACTCAATTATTTACGAAGGGGCAAAATTTAAGGAATTAAAATTTATGTGTCACGTTTTATAAAATTTAGTCATTATATTTTTCCTCATATAAAACATGAAAGGGAAGCCTGATGCAAAAAAACGATCTATACCTCGCCATACTAATCCTCTGGCTCAGTTTGCCGCTATTTTCGCAAACGAATACCGTTATTAAAGATTACCGGGATATCGAACACGTTAAAAAACAATTAGAGAAATTTGTTCCGGTCACCATCGAATATGATGATTCCCATTTAAGCGATGGCGATAAAAAAGCGCTGTTAAAGCTGGTCGAAGCGGCTAAGTTGATGGATGAAATTTTCCTCCGCCAGGTTTACGCCGGGAATGTGGAAATTCGCAAAGCGCTGAACACTATAAAAGAACCGACCAGCGGCAGTAACCAGGAAATCGCCGTTTTACGCGATTATTTTGATGTTAACTTCGGTCCTTTTGATCGTTTGGAGGGCGATGAACCTTTTATCAATTTAAACCAGCACAAACCGGAAGGCGCTAACTATTATTCACAGGATATTTCCAAAGAAGCGTTTGAGGAGTGGATTAAAACACACCCGGAAGACGATTCCTTATTTACCGGGTATTTTACAATAATTCGCCGAGATGGCGACAAGCTGGTTGCCATTCCTTATTCCGAGGCGTATAAAGAATTTTTAGAACCCGCCGCAAAGTTATTGAAAGCAGCAGCGGAGCTAACGAATAACGCCTCGTTAAAAACCTACCTTAACAGCCGGGCAGCGGCATTCCACAGCAATGATTATTTCCAAAGCGATATGGATTGGATGGATTTGAAAGATCATTCTATCGAAGTAGTCATCGGGCCGTACGAAACGTATGAAGACAAATTATTCGGCTACAAAGCGGCCTTCGAGAGTTTTATTACCCTGGTCGATCCGGTAGACAGCGAAAAACTCCGCGCGGTCGGCGGTTATTTGAACGATATGGAAAGACGCCTTCCCATCCCGGATGAACACAAGAATTTTAATCGCGGTTCATCATCGCCCATTAAGGTGGTGAACGAGATATTTGTTGGTGGCGATTCCAAAGCCGGGGTACAAACTATTGCCTTTAATTTACCAAACGACGAGCGCGTGCGAGAAGCGAAAGGTAGTAAAAAAGTGCTGCTAAAAAATGTATCGCAAGCGAAATACGACAATATCTCCCGGCGGATTATGAAGCGCGTTTTATCGGAAGAAGATCAGAAAAACGTTTCTTTCGATGCCTTTTTCTACCACGTTCTACTGCATGAAATGGTGCACGGCATCGGCCCGGGAAACATTACCAAAGACGGTAAAGAAACCACTGTTAGCAAAGAGCTTAAAGAAACCTATTCAATGCTGGAAGAAGCGAAAGCCGATATCGTCGGTTTGCACCTTTTCCCGTTTATGGTGGAAAAAGGTGTTTTCACCAAAGAATTGGGCGAGCAGGTTTATGCCAGTTTTGTTGGCGGCATTTTTCGCAGTGTGCGCTTTGGCATCGAAGAAGCTCATGGCGGCGGTAACGTTATCATCCTCAATTACCTGCAGGAAAAAGGAGGCATTAATTACAATTCGGAAACCGAGCGTTTTAGCGTGAATTATAACAAAATTCAAAGCGCCGTGAAAGATCTCTCCCATGATATTTTAATGATTCAAGCCCGCGGCGACTACGACGGTGCAAAAGTGCTTATTCAAAAATATCGTGTCACATCGCCGGAACTAAAAACCACTCTCTCCAAATTGGATGATATTCCGGTAGACATCCGCCCGGTATATGCGGTTGAGAAAAAGTTGCAGTCGGAGTAAAATTGGTGTTAAGTTAATCAAATTATGGAATAAATGTCAAAAAATTCCCCTCCTTACAAAGGCTACTCTCTGCACACAAGTCGGGAAAGGAGAATTCCGAGGCTGAGAGCACCCAAATTAACTCACCCCCCGGCCCCTCT
>CAXHHS010001224.1:0-2035 GCA_964015645.1 uncultured bacterium | reverse complement strand
AAGCTGGAAAGCACGCTCTTCACAAGCAAAGCTGATGGAAGTTCCGGTGTCCCCGGCGCGCCCGGTGCGGCCAATTCGGTGCACATAATCTTCCGGGTCTTGCGGCAAGGTGTAGTTGATGACATGATCCATATCCTCGATGTGAATACCCCGCCCGGCAACATCAGTGGCAATCAATACCGGTATTTTGCCGGATTTAAAATCCTCCAGCGTTCTGATTCGTTTTCTTTGGGGAACATCTCCCGATAAAATGCTGCATTTTATATCATATCCCGAAAACTGTTTCGCTAACCGGCGCGTTTCATCCCGGCGATTGCAAAATACCAGCACACGCTGCAAATTTTGCCGGGCAATGATGTTGTACAGTAAAGCAAATTTATCCTTAACCGTAACGGTGTACAGAATTTGATTTACGGAGTCTGCCGCCATAGTATCCGGTTCGATGTTTACGACCACCGGGTTTTCGGTCCAGGAATAGGACAGGCGTTCAACATCGTCGTTGAGCGTGGCGCTAAACATCATCGTTTGCCGTTTTTCGCGATGGGGTAATTTGCGAATGATCTTTTTGACGTCAGGAATAAACCCCATATCCAGCATACGGTCGGCTTCATCGATAACCAGCACCTCCACTTTGCCGAGGTTTAATATTTTTTGTCCGCAAAAATCCAGCAGCCTTCCGGGCGTTGCGACGATAACGTCTGCCGTTTTGCGCATTAGCGTTTCCTTTTGGCGTTTGTAATGCATGCCGCCAAAAATTGTTTGAATGTGAATTGGCGTATATTTTGCAAGATCCCGGCCATCTTTGGCAATTTGCAATACCAGTTCCCGGGTCGGTGCCAGGATTAACGCTCGTGGTGTGCCGTGCTCGCGTTTTCCTCTTATACGATTTCGCAGTAAACGCGAAAAAATCGTAATCAGAAAAACCGCTGTTTTGCCGGTACCGGTTTGGGCACGGCCATTGGCATCTCGGCCGTTTATCGTCTCTTCCAAAATTTCCGCCTGAATTGGGGTGCAATATTGAAAATCCAAATCGGCGACAGCGTGCATAATGGAATTCGGAAGGTTCAAATCATGAAATCGTTTTTTGCCTTCCAGCGGCTCTACTTTGAATTGAGATTTATCCCAGCTTTTCTTACGGGGAGGTCTTTGTTTTCTTGAACGATGTTGTTGCCGCTCAGTTGAGTGTGCTTTGGGATTTTGAGGCTGGCGATTTGGGCGAGAATGCCGGTTTGCTGAGGAACTTGTACCGGCTCCTACCTTATTTTCATTCCCCGGAGAATCCTTGTGGTCTGTCTTTGCTTTCTTTTTTGCGCCGGAAAAAAAGCGCGACTTTATTACTTTAAGAGATCGGTTAAAAATATTCATTACTATCCGCTTTCATTTCAGTTTCTGCTTTCGGGCACCGCGAATAAACCTGAGCTGTTCAGCCTTCTGCGGAGTTACATCCTTTAAAAAGCTCTGTTTTACTAACTTCAAACCTAACATAAGAAATTATCGGCAGGTATGCTGTAAAAAACATTATTTCGTTTTCTATATTCTATTTCGATGATGGCTTTCGCGCTTTTCCTGATTTTACTTTTGATAATTCTTTCCGATAGCGAACCAGTGCCTGGTAAACGCGCACATTCTTTTTGGCCCCGGTAATGCCGGTATGCTGCTCGGCCACGTGGGGTTCATCCGCAATGCTGTATTGCTCCATAATTTGTTTGACGGTTAAATCTCGAAAGCCCAATCCCCAGGCCATTGAGGGAATGTCGAGAATGAAATAAAAATACAGCTCCCGCCAGGTTTTATTGACCGATCGAAACAGGTGATCTAAAAACGCTGCATCGAAATGGGAATTAAACGCGACCATCAATACCTGCTTATCACCGGCAACGCGGTTATGGAATTTAATAATGCTGTCAACCGCTGCTGCCGGGGAAAATGCCTGGAGTTTTTTCCAGCGTTCCGGGTTAAAGGCGTTGACTTTGAAAGCCCCCTCGGAAAGCTGTCTCTTATACACATCTGACGCTGCCGACGAGCTTCTTGGTGT
>CAXHHS010001223.1:0-2042 GCA_964015645.1 uncultured bacterium | reverse complement strand
CATTTGTACCCAACTGCCACATCGCAACTAATTTTGTCAGTTCTCCAACCATTTCCATTCCGGCATGGCGACCGGTGTCGTTAAAAATTCGATGGGGCTTGCTGCCCTCAAATAATGATAATTGAACTTCTATTGTTGCATTCAGCGTTTCGCTAATTTGCCGGTTCATGCCATTGGTCGTGGGCGCTTGCAGAAAGCCGGTTTTGTCGGAAGGCGTCGCAAGCATCTCTAACCGGTAGCGTTTATTGCGCACCACCCAGCTCACTTTTTTCTCATTGATTTCTAAAGATTCGATTTGGGCACCGGTGTAAGTGGCAAAGCGATAAAGTTGTTGTTCATGCCAGAGTCCAATAATAAATCCTGGAAACGCACCGCGAATCCAGGGAATAATTGCTGTAGAAGCGGTAATTGAAGTTTGTGGCTGAGAAAAATGATTGCTTTGAAACCAAACCCAGCATTCGGGAAATGAGTGTCCCCAATCTTTTTCAGTATATCCGCGGCCACTGGTAAAATCAATTTCACGATTATCAATCGTTAATCCCCCTTCAAGTTTGTGATCGAGGCTAACCACGCCATGATAACATTGCATAAATGGCATCCAGGCATACCACCCCATAATGCCGGGAGAAAGTAACGTTACGGGCCAGGGAGAAACATTCCTTAAATAAATATCTCCTCTAATATCCCGGGACGTATCGGAAATATTTAGAGAAATAAACCCAGGGGTAAACCGATTTTCGCCAATACGTACATCAAACACACCAGTGGCTGCAAAAAAATCTTCGATAGAATAGGAATGATAGGTGCATTTGCAATTTTGGCCATCGAATATTTGTACGAAAGCGTGGCTTTTAACCGGATCATCCGATAGAAATATACCGGGAATAATCGCATAAGACAGTTTTTCATTGGCATCAACCAGTTTAAAATACCATCCTTCGAAAAATGGTGGCCGTTTATTTTGACCATGAAAACAGGCCGGGTTTAATGTGTTACGAATAAAACGGATCACGGAACTTCCCTTTATGTTTCAAAACCCAACAATAACAAAAATAAAAATTTTACCTGCGAACACACAACAAGTTAAGATTGACTTGACATATATCTCAACTATTTTTTGTGGATAATGCCAACTACATTTACAAATTAAGAAGATGGAGAGAAAAATAAAGTAGCTTAAGTAACGAATTTGAAATAAATTGCTATTTTAAACAGGCTCCGACCTTAAATTGAAAAGCCGGAGCCTGGAGCGAGGAGAGGATTTAAGTCGCTGAACATTGGAGGTTTATATTCGCACTCATCTTTTATTTTATTTCCTAACTACCATTACATACTACAAGGAACATGCCGAAGATGCGGGAGATTGTTATTGTTCTCAATAACTTATTGTTTTTATTGAATATGCAACGGCACTAAGCCCTGAAGAATAAGCCAGTTTTCACAAAAATGGTAATGGAACATTGCATCGCCGTTTTAGAAAACCAGAACGGTTTGTAACGAAATGTTAACGCAAAGATGGCGGGAGAGAAAACGGTGGTATTTTTAAGCTAATTGCATTCTATTTTCATTAGATCAAAAATTCTTTAAAATCGCTAAATTGATTGGAAAGGCGAATCGCCTGCTTCGGTTTCTCCAAAGCGTGTTTTAGGGTTTCGGGCAATGTTACTTTCATATTGATAGCATTTTCCACAACGTCTTGAAATTTGGCAGGATGGGCGGTTTCCAAAAATATGCCGGTGGCGAAGGTTGTAAAATTTTTGAGATAGGCTTGCAGGCCGAGGTAGCCCACGGCTCCATGTGGATCCAGGATATAGCCGTTCTCTTTAAAAACCGTTTTGATCGCTTCCACCGTTTGCGTATCGGTGAAAGAAACGCCGTAAACATCAGCTCGCATTTTCTCGACATCGTGGCCATAGAGCGCCAGCATACGGGCAAAGTTGCTGGGGTTGCCAACATCCATCGCGTTGGAATAGGTTTTTTGCGATGGCCTGGGAGCAAACTTTCCGCTTGTTAAATAATTTGGCACCACATCATTAATAGTT
>CAXHHS010001222.1:0-2044 GCA_964015645.1 uncultured bacterium | reverse complement strand
CCAAATGCGATAAATGTATTGCCCGGGTCGGGCGCAGCGGTTACCGTCACAACTGTTCCGGTATTAAAGAGACTGCCGTCCGGGGATTCCAGTGGAGGCGGGTCGAATATTATCGTTCCTTCACCTATGACAGATGTGTTGACCACATATTGGCGAATAAATGTAGCGGAAATGGTTTTGTGAGCATCCATCACCAGGGTGTCAGTGGCCGTAGAATCATCCAGGTTTGCATCGCCCGCCCAGCCGGTAAAGCCGTTACCGGAATCCGGAAGCGCTGTAATGATAACCTCCGTTCCCTCCTCATAAATTCCGCCATTCGGGGGCGGGTTGAGGATAATGCTCCCATCACCGATCACACCGGTTGTTAATTCGTAAAAACGGAGAAATGCCGTGGCAATATTAATCTCGGAATTCATAATAAATGAAATTGGCGACTCAGTGCCACTGGCATCGCCGCTCCAGCCGGTAAAGGTATAGCTGGAATCCGGGATTGCCGTTACCGTAACCTCAGTCCCTTCATCATAAAGACCGCCCGGCGGGTCTAATATTACCTGGCCATTTCCGGTAAATTGAACATTCAGGGGAAATTTTTTCGTGAAAGCAGCGGTAATATTTTTATTACCATCGATAATGATGGTATCCGGGTTTGTTGTACCGCTTAAATCGCCGCTCCAACTGTCGAAAAAATCGCCGGAATTTCCTTCGGCAGTTAAAATCAACTCTGTATTCTGAAAATATACACCCTCTTGCGAAGGAGGATCGAGCGTTACGTTCCCATTACCAATCGTATTCACCGTTACGGTAAATTGCGACAGATCGGCAAAAAGTGCCACGACCACTTTATTCGAATTCATGACGAGCGTTTGAGGATTTTGCAACCCGATTAAATCACCAGTCCAGGCGACAAGTTCTGACCCAATAGCGGGAACCGCCGTTACCAAAACTTCCGTACCAGCCACATACGTTCCACCGGGAGGATCCAGCTCAATACTTCCCTGGCCGATATTCGCCGTTAACAGTGTATATTGCTCCTCAAAGATAGTTTCTACAGTTTTATCGCTGTCGATAATAATCGTCTCAGGGTTTGTCGATCCACCCAAATCGCCGCCCCAGGCAGAAAATCCGTAACCGGAAATAGCAACTGCCAGCAGGCTGACTTCCGTTCCTTGTGCATATAAACCGCCCGGGGGATCCAGGATAACATTCCCAATGCCGGTAATATTAATATTCAAGTTAAATTGCTGTAGAATTGTTGCGATTACATTCTTGTCGCTATCCATTGTAATGGTTACCGGGTTGGTATTTCCACTTAAATCGCCGCTCCAGCCAGTAAATACATGGCCGGAATCCGAGGCCACTGTTAAGGTTATTTCCGTGCCAGCGTTGTGGAGATTTCCCGGTGGGTCGATGGTGATGCTGCCGGGGCCGTTCGTATTAACATCTAAAGAATATTGGCGAGTAAAATTCGCCGTAACCGCTTTGTTGCCATCCATGGTAATGGTTTGAGTGAGATTTAAGCTGCTAAGATCGCCGCTCCAGCCTTCAAAAATACTCGCGGAATCCGGGCTTGCGGTTAGCGTAACCACTGTGCCATCAATGTAGACGCCGCCGGGCGGGTCTAAATTGACCTGGCCGGTTCCGGAACCAATATTCGTAACATCCAAATTATAAAACCCGCTAAAATTCGCCGCTATATTTTTGTGGCTGTTCATTGTCACGCTAATCGGGTTGGTGCTTCCCGATGCATCGCCAGACCAGGCAAGGAAGGTGGCATTTTCCCCGGGAGCAGCGGTAAGGGTTACGATTTCGCCGGTCTCATAAAACCCTCCGGCAGGATCCGGGGTTACGGCTCCATTCCCATTAATGGCGACATTCAACAATAATTTTAAGTTGTGCGTCCAGCTTGTCCAGGACATATTGGCGCCGGTGTTTCCGGGAATCGGCGCCGGAAAAGTGGTTCCGTAATTGGTATTGATAACATGCGGTGTCCATTCGTGGCTGCCGACTGCCGGAAAGTTAGCCTGGTTGTGAAGCCACTGGAAAG
>CAXHHS010001221.1:0-2055 GCA_964015645.1 uncultured bacterium | reverse complement strand
CCAGCTTGAAGCGTGAGTACATTTGTGGTAGAAATGTAAAGTTGGGTTATTTTTTTTCGATGCCGTTTGGGTTTTTCGATTTCGCCGAACAATGTTACCAGGGTATCGTCAATCAAGCTGTTCGCCGAAACGGATTTGGTTTCTTCGCTGCTTTCGACAAAACTTTTGCTGTCTTTGTGGCAAGCTACAATCACCTTATGCCGCGGCAGAAGGTAAAAAAGGCCCCATTCTTTTAACCGCTGGCGAAAAGAGGGTTTGGTTAAAGAGGGTATTTTCGTCAAAAATCCCGGTTTAACCAGGTAGCGCGGTTTGTTCAAATCCGGTTCCGGTAAAAAATACCACTCCGGTTTTAACCCTGCCTGTCCCAACCAGTAAATAATATCATGAAAACGCCGGGCCGGTCGTTTTAACCAGCCGATGTGAAACGGTAGATTTAATACGGTATACAACCGCGAAAGCGACCAATCCAGCACTACAACTCTCCCGCCAGACGACAGTAGGTGCCCGGTTTGCTGTATAAAAATATCCGGCTCAGTGGTTTCCAGGTCTACGATGACGAGATCGAATATCCCGGTTTTATGGGGAAGGTCTTGCGGCTCCAGAAAACGAGCCCCTTTATCTGCGATTTTGATCGCCTGCTCTTTCTGTTCTCGCGGCACACAAAAATATATCGACAGTGGAAACAGGCTCAAATCGATTTTAACCCTCTCCGCATGATCGGTAATGATTAAAATGCCGGCATCTTTTTTCAACTGCCCGAAATAAAGGAAGGGCAGGAGGGAGTAGGCATGATTTAAAAATGACATCTATTTTTTTCTTTGATCTAATGAGTTTTTATGATTTTAATTGTTAAATGGTTGTTTCACTCTCGACCAACCATTTAACAATGTAACAATTTAGCCATGCTGATAATTTTATGACCTTCATTCTAACTACTTTATTTGAGAAATCCACATAACTTTGCCTCCAACAATGTAATCGGCATTTTGAGGGAAACATTTACCCGGCGGAGTTCGAAACGGTTGGTAGTTTTGGTGTTAAATAATGGCACTTGAGTAAAAGCGCACTTGTAACCGAGTTTTTCCAATTGAGCGAATTGCGTTTCGGAGTAGTCTTCCTTTTCGCCGTTGGGATAGCTCATTGTTAAGCAGGGTTGGCTGGTATTTTTTTCGATTGCCTCTTTGGAGCATTTTAGCTCTTCGTAGCTTTCCGTTTCCGTCAGTGTTGCCAGCATGGGGTGGGTGTGAGTATGTCCGCCGATGTGCTGCCCGGCAGCGATCATTTCTCGTACTTCGTCCCAGGTCATAAATAAGTAGCGCTCTTCTTCCGCTTCGCCCACCTTTAGAGAAACATCGGAAAGTTGTGCTTGCAACTGCTTCAGCGTTATATATAGCTGCTGTTGGGGCATACGTTTCATTTGCTTGCGGATTTGCTGCGAGGCTTTCTCTTTTTTAAGCGGTGTATCGATTTCGAAAACACGGCGTTCATCCAAATTCAATTCCAGCCTTGATTTAGCGGTCTTTTCCAGCAACAATGTAACCTGTTCAGTCCAAAGATAGTCGCGGGTGCCGATTAATTTTGTGGAAATAAAAAAGCAGCCTTGCAAACCATATTTTTTGAGAAGCGGCATCGCATAACGATAGTTGTTGCGAAAGCCGTCATCAAAGGTAATCAGAAAACCGCCGGCCAAATTGCCGTTGGGTTGATAAAAATTATCCACTTTTAGCGGGCGATAATGTTTGAGCAGCAATTTAATCTGCTGTTCAAATTGACGGGTGGTGACAAAATTTCGATATTCATAACCGGCGCCATTTTGCGGAATTTCCGGCAACACCCCATGATAGGTTAGCACAACCGCTTTACCCCGCTCGCGAAAGCGCAGGAATCGATAAACACCGAACAGGCGAAAGGTTCGGAATATCAAGTCTTTTAGAATGTCTCTCATTAGTCTTTTTAGTAGGCAGTGGGCAAGTAGGCAATCAATGTCATTAAGTTAAGGGTTTTTAGTCATGCTGAGCGGAGTCGAAGCATGGCGGAACGCGCTTAAAACCGTCA
>CAXHHS010001220.1:0-2057 GCA_964015645.1 uncultured bacterium | reverse complement strand
GCAAATTACCAACTCCATGTTTGCCGGTCTTGCACAACGTTTAAAAGAAGCTCTGAACGTCCCGGTTTTGTGCGCCATGCAAGGCGAGGACATATTTTTAGATGACTTAATCGAACCGTATAAATCAAAGGCAATGGAAACGCTGCGCAACCGGGCAAAAAATATCGATGGTTTTATTGCCACCAGCGACTATTACCGAAATTTTATGATCGGCTACCTTGATGTGCTGCCGGAAAAAATTCATACCGTAAAACTCGGCATCAATATGGATGGGCATGGCCAATCTTTTTCCACATCAGAAGATGATATTTTTACTATCGGCTATCTCGCACGAATTTGCCCGGAAAAAGGCTTGCATCACCTAGTCGATGCCTTTTCGATTTTAGCAAAAAAGTTTGAGACCGGTAAAATCCGCTTGAAAACCGCCGGCTACCTCGGCAAACGCGATTTTCAATATTTAAAAGACATCAATAAAAAAGTAGATTCTCTCGGGTTAACCGAGCAATTTGAATATCTTGGCGAAGTAGGTCGCCAGCAAAAAATCGATTTCCTCAATAGCCTCCAGGTATTATCCGTCCCAACCCCTTATAAAGAACCCAAAGGATTGTTTTTATTAGAAGCGCTTGCTAATGGCGTTCCGGTTGTACAGCCGGATCACGGCGCTTTTCCGGAAATGATTGCAGCAACCGGCGGCGGCGTTTTGGTGGAGCCGGAAAATCCGAAAGCAATTGCCGATGCAATTTATGAATTAGCTCAAAACCCGGAGCAGCGGAAAAAATTAGGGGAAACCGGGAAAAAATCCGTTCATCAACATTTTACGGATGATGCGATGGCAGCAGCGACAATCGATGTATATCGAAAATTTATTTAGGTTCGTAGTTCAGCCTTTAAGCTAGACAAACTCCACGCTAAAGCGTGAACCACAAACGCCTTAATTATGAATACAAAATCACTAACCGTCAACGATCTTACGAAAACTTTCGAAACCCCTTTCCAAACGGTGGAAGTACTTCGCGGCGTCAGCTTCACAATGCAACAAGGTGAATCCCTGGCGATTACCGGGCCATCCGGTTCGGGAAAAAGCACTTTGCTGCACCTCCTGGGAACGCTGGATAAACCAACATCCGGCAGCATAGAGATCAATGGCGAAACGCCCTTTTCCTTACCGGAACCGGCGTTAGCTAAATTTCGCAACCAGGTGGTTGGATTTGTGTTCCAAGATCATCACCTTTTGCCACAATATTCAGTACTGGAAAATGTGTTGATCCCAACCTTCGCCTTCAAAACCGATGGAGACGACAAAAAAGAGCGCGCCCGGGAATTGATTGAAAAAATTGGCCTTTCCAATCGTATCGACCACCGGCCAGCCGAACTTTCCGGTGGTGAGCGGCAGCGAGTGGCCATTGCCCGCGCCCTCATAAATCGTCCCAGCCTGCTGCTTTGCGATGAACCGACCGGAAATCTCGATCATAATACCGCGGACTCCGTTACCTCCTTGTTATTTGAATTGCACAATGAAGAATCCAATATCCTTATCGCAGTGACCCACAGCCTGGAATTAGCGGCAAAATTCCCTTCGCGATTTGAATTTAAAAACGGAAAATGCGTCGTTGTAGAGTAGGATCAAAAATTTTTTGCAATACCACGATTTTTTTCTTTACAGATGCCCCAAAAGTGTTTATCTTCGAAAAAGGAAAAATGAATAAATCGCCCTAATTTAGGAGGACCGTTAATGGCCAAACGTTACACCCTCCTGTTCTTACTCTTTTTCGCTGCCGCTTACAGCCAGCAAACGATTTGGGACTCCCTTAATGTAAAATACCGGCTTTTACAGAGCAATTACAGCCCTTACGAAGATATTATCAAAATCAAAATTCCTCCATATCTTACCACCAGCCAGGTAATGCACCAGGTACGGCTGGTCGTGCAATGGCCCGGTGATCCGCTTCCCAAAAAGAAAACCACAGTCTATGTATTTAAGGATGATGCCATAGAAGGCGACAAATCCAAAACCGGTGGTATTTATTTTCCCAAAAAGGGATTTAAATGGGATTTAA
>CAXHHS010001219.1:0-2057 GCA_964015645.1 uncultured bacterium | reverse complement strand
ACAATTCCCTGATACTGTTATGGAAAATGTTTTCTCTAAAATAAGGACAAATAAATCAAGATTAGACTTGTTGGAATATATTGAAAATAAAGAGAAGTATCAGGAAGAAGCAATTTTGGCGGCGATTTGGGAATTAGAAAAACGAGATGGAATTGATGCTGAAATTGAACCTCTGATAAAAGAAATTGAAGAAAGTATTCATCAAAGAGTTAAAGCGTCTGAAAAGCAACAACAAGTAGAATTTAAGATTCCAAAGGATTTACCTGAAAGAATTAAAATTGCAGCATATTGGATTTATTTATCAGTCCTTTTAAGCCCAGTTAGCATAATAATACTTAATTTGAGTTCAACTCTGAGCAATCTTTTGGATTTAAAAACCCTTCTGGCAATATCATTTAGCATTCTAATTATCATATTTATTGGTTATTCGGTGCATCTAGGAAAAAAATGGGCTAGGACAGTTTATCTCGCTTTCTTCTTATTAGGTTTGCCAATAATTCCATTTACATTTGCCACTAATTTAGGTATAAATCCAATCAACTCCATATTGACACTTGTGAATTTGGGTATTGAAATATATGTGCTAATGCTACTTTATAACAGGGAAACATCCAATTGGTATAAAAATGTTAAAAAGCAGGAGGGTGAAGATAGCCGCTAAATTTCCCATGAAAACCCACCTTCCATTAATCCTTAGCGCAGCAATTTTCTTACTCGCCGGTTTCGATGCAATCTCACAAGGAGATACGCTATTCGGAATAGCAAACCTGTTAACCGCCGCCATAAACCTGGCAGCTTTAAAGTATATTGAAAGATTGCCGGCAATCACCAATCTCATCCTGTTTTTGTTAAATGCGTTGATGGCTTTTTTTATCGCCTACCAATACAAAATTGCCGGAAAAGTTGGTTTGCCGTATGCGTGGGTGTTTGCTGGTATTTTTTATATTGGCGCAGGGATTTTTGTTTATCGCAAAATGAAAGCGAAGGAACGTGTTGCGTAATGCGTGTTACATGCCTCATAACATTGATCCTAAGATCACGTACCACGCAGGCTTTATTTTCGGAGAACATATTTCGCCATTCACCCAAATTCTGATACTAAACACAAGGATCCTCTAAATGAACGTTATTTTCTTTCTATTAATTTTGATTGCTGTCATCGTTACCGGCTACCACCAGATTGGCTGGGTACCGGAGGAACCGGACGCAGTTTCTCCCATGCAATTGTTAACGGAAGGTCTCATAAATTCTGCCGAAGGCTCGGTAGAGTTGGCGATTGGTTTAATTGGTATTATGGCCTTTTTCCTGGGATTGATGAAGGTGGCAGAAGAAGGTGGCCTGCTGCGTATCATCGCCAAAGTAGTACGCCCGTTGATGATCCGTTTGTTCCCGGATGTCCCCGCCGAGCATCCCGCCATGGGCGCAATGATTATGAATATCTCTGCCAACGCGATGGGATTGGGCAATGCCGCTACCCCTTTTGGCATCCGCGCAATGCAAGACCTCGATACGCTCAATCCCGAAAAAGGCACCGCTACCAACGCAATGGCGCTATTTTTGGCCATTAACACTTCCAGCGTAACACTATTGCCCACCGGTGTAATGGCGATTCGGGCCGCTGCCGGTTCTAATGATCCCGCCGGCATTTTACCAACAACATTATTTGCAACGCTTTGCTCAACGACTGTCGCTATTATTGCTGCAAAACTATATCAGAGATTCTCAGCAGCGCCGTTGCCCTCGGTATCTGTCCAGGATCAAAGTTCACCAAAAGAAACCAGCGATGCGGAAGCATTGCCGGAGGAAGCCTCGGATCAATATCCCAATTGGGTATCCTATCTTGCTATTGCCGGCCTTATTTTGTTTGTTCCGGTAACCGTTATTTATGGAGATGTCATCAGTCCCTGGATTATTCCGATGCTGGCGGTGGGATTGCTGGCATTCGGAATCGCTAAAAAAGTCCGTGTTTACGAAAGATTTGGCGAAGGCGCGAAAGAGGGATTTAACGTGGCAGTGACAATTATTCCCTACCTGGTTGCTATTTTGGTCGCAGTAGG
>CAXHHS010001218.1:0-2057 GCA_964015645.1 uncultured bacterium | reverse complement strand
TACACCAAGAAGCTCGTCGGCAGCGTCAGATGTGTATAAGAGACAGCCGCTATTCCCGATTCCGGCCATGCCTTTAGCAATTGGGGCGGCGACTTAAGCGGCACGGATAATCCCCAAACCATTACGATGGATGGCCATAAGAATATCGCCGCAGTATTTAACCAGCAATTTGCCCTGAATACAACCACTACCGGCGCCGGGTCTATTGTATTAAATCCCCCCGGTGGATTGTATATCGCCGGGACAACGGTGACCGTAACAGCAGCACCGGATTCCGGGCATCGTTTCGACCAATTTAGCGGCGATATAAGCGGCACAGCCAATCCGCAAATTATTACAATGGATAGCGACAAATCGGTTGATGCTTCCTTTATACAACAATATAGACTGACGGCAATTGAAAATGGTGCGGGAACCATCACCCTAAATCCCCCCGGTGGCATATATGATGGCGGCACTGTGGTAACGGTAAGTGCAGCGGCAGATTCCGGTGCCGTTTTCGAAAACTGGAGCGGCGATTTAACCGGAACCCAAACGCCTCAAACCATCACTATGGATGGCGACAAGAGCGTTACGGCAACCTTTACTAGCAGCTTTACATTAACCGTTACACCCACTGGTCCCGGTAACGTTATCATTGATCCCCCGGATGGCCTTTACGAGCAAGGCACCGAAGTAACATTGATTGCCGTGCCAATTTCCGGCTCCAATTTCATTGGCTGGAGCGGCGATTTAACCGGGTCAACAAATCCCGTAACCATCGTTATGGATTCTGACAAAGATATTACCGCGATTTTTGGCGTTGCTCACGATTTGTTTACCGCGACCGTTGGCAACGGCAGCATTGAGCTAAACCCGCCCGGCGGCCTCTATGCGGAAAATACCGTTGTAACATTAACAGCGGTTCCCGATTCCGGTTATGAATTCATCGCCTGGACCGGCAATATCAATGGATCAAATAATCCTGAAACCATTACGATGACTGCTGACCGTTTTGTAACGGCTGTTTTCTCCGAATTGCCGCAACATACAGTAACAACATCTGTGCAAGGCAATGGCAGCATTACCCTGAATCCGCCCGGCGGCCTCTATTACGAAGGCACCGAGCTGGTGTTAACAGCCGTTCCGGATTCCGGCAACAGCTTTTTCTCCTGGACCGGGGATTTGAGCAGCACGCAAATTTCCGATACCATTATTGTCGATGGTGAGAAAAACATCACCGCCAATTTTGAACAAGTATTCAAACTGTCAATCGAAACTTTTGGCTCCGGCAATGTGACGGTCGAGCCTGACGATAGCATTTTCACTGAAGGCTCAATCGTTGTATTAACAGCGACCGCAAATGCCGGTGGCTCCTTTAATGGTTGGGGCGGCGATTTAGCCGGCACCCAAACACCGGTTGCCATCACGATGGACAGCGATAAGAATATTACAGCAAATTTCGATGAATTAGTCGTCTTAACCTTAACTGCTTCCGGCCCCGGTAGTGTTTCTGCGCTGCCGCCGGGTGGTGTTTACCCTGTCGGAACGGAAGTTGTCCTGGTGGGAAGCCCGGATGCCGGTGCTGCCTTTAGCGGCTGGTCCGGCGATATCAACGGAATTGCAAATCCCAGGACCATTACATTAACTACCGATATGACCATTACCGGTAATTTTACAACCGTACAAGGCGGGCAGTTTGTATTACTTGCCAATGTTACCGGGTTTGGCAGTATTGACCTCGATCCCCCCGGTGGCGTTTATGATGCCGGTACTTCGGTAACGGTAACGGCAATCCCGGATTCCGGATTTGCCTTTGCAACCTGGGGCGGCAACCTGGGCGGCAACACCAATCCCGAGACCCTGGTAATGAACAGCAACAAGAATATCAGCGCTTCGTTTGGCGATGGCATCAGGTTAACAACCAGCACTGAAGGTTCAGGATCCGGTAGTTTTACACTCGATCCGCCCGGCGGCGTTTACACCATTGGTACCGTTGTTAGCGTAACTGCCGTGCCGGATTCCGGTAACCGATTTGATAACTTTAGCGGTGATTTGACCGGCACTGATAATCCGCA
>CAXHHS010001217.1:0-2059 GCA_964015645.1 uncultured bacterium | reverse complement strand
AGATGCAATGGAGTCTCGTGGGCTCGGAGATGTGTATAAGAGACAGATCAAAGTCGCGGATGTCTTCTTCGTTATAAGTGTTGGAAAGGCTTAACATTGGTTTGCGATGGCGCACGACCGGAAATACCTTTGTCGGCTCGCCACTTACCCGATGAGTTGGAGAATCCGGGGTGTCGAATTCCGGAAACTGGGCTTCCAATTCTGCCAATTGTTTCATCAGCATATCGTACTGGTAATCGGAAACCGTCGGCTGCGCCAGCACATAATAATTGTAATCGTGCTTATTTAATTCTTTGCGTAATTTTTCTATTATTTGTTTTGCTTGCGCTGTTTCCATCTTCATTAAACCGCTAAAACTATGAATTATAGTTTATGATTTCTTCGTCAGATAAATCATCATTGGGAACGATTTTATAGTGTTTTTCTTCTTTTATTGTAATCTCATCGTCTGTGTATTCAAATTCAAAGAGCGCGATCAGATCGTTATCTATGAATTGTGCCGCAATAGGGCGGCATTGAAGCAGTGGAAATTTTTCTTTACAGATTGCAAAATCCTGTTCTATTTGAATGATGCCAATTTGATCTTTTTTACCTTTAGCTTGAACAGGAATTGCAAATTGTTTTCCCTTTTTGTCGATACCAATATAAATTTCATCTGTTTCTGCCTGGCCAATTCCTTTTACAAATGTTCTTAGATGGTTTTGTAAAGAATAACAAGTCACGCTGGTAAAAATATCTATCAGTCTATTATATCGTAAAATCGCTAACAATGCTTGCTCATCATTTAAGGTATACCTTCTGATAATTTCTGGGGTAGAATCTAATATTTTTACTCTCGATAGTCGGGGATTCGGTGTAATGCGATGGATCGTACTTTTTGCAAATTGATATTTTCCTCTTCCAACAGATCGAATAATCCACTCTTCACCTGGCTTTAACAAGGTTGTAATTTTATCCGGCAATTTATTACGATAACGATATGAATAAATAATATCCCCCAGGTTTTTAGGTAACTGTATTTTCAACTTCTCAGCGATCCTGGTAAATTCATCCCGATCGAACAAAACTTCCGAAGCATCCTTTTTGTAGTTGTTAAAAAAAGTCTCTTCGATGATTTGATCATATCGATTCTTTTTATGGCCTTTTTTCATTTTTTTTCTCCCATTCCATTTCAAAAGCAAAACTTCTTCTCTAAGTTGATGTTTTGTAGCAGTAGACAACCTCGTTCTAAATAAATCTAAGCCGATGACCTCATAACCCAAATCATTTGCTATATCGGCTAATAATTCCCCGGTTTCGATATGTACCTGAAGATAAGATGCCTGATCTCCCACCACATAAGCCAGCTTTGCTCCATCTTTAAGTACATATCTTAAATCAGCTAAATGTTTTTTCATACCTCCAAAGTAGAGTTTTGTGACCCGGTGGTATAACCTTTCGAAGCCGGATGTTTTTTGGAGAGCAATTCTTCTCCTTTCAATTTCATTTGCAATAAAGCTAATTTTATCCTTAGAGTCGATTAATGAATCATCGCTATCTGTAACGTAAACATTGCGTGTGTTTGATCTAATAAGGTGTTGTTTAAGCCTTCTCAGGTCAGACTTTGATTGTATGAACCCTAACAAAACCGACTCTAACCTTGTTGTTCGAGTATAATCCTTTTCGTTTGGATAAGGCGGTGAAGTAATAACTGCACTTATGGAGTTTTTTTCAAGTTTATCAATAATTGACCTTGAATCACCTAAATAACATTCGGTTAAAATATGTTTCTGATTACTGTAAAGTTTTAAATCATTTGCGATTAACTTTATTTTACTCAGCCAATCTTGAAAAACCGGGGCATCCAATTTCTTATTCTTACTTACACCTACTTCCGGACCAAACTTTAGATTGCTGGCCGAGTATACAGCAACATAGGCCAGGGCAAGTAATTCAAAATTTTTAATATCGATTATATTGTTTTTATTGATTTCTGTGAGTAATAGTAAACATTTATGAAGTGGAATCGGATTAATAGAATTTTTTAAGAGCAAGCTTTCTTGCTCGCTGTGAAGTCTTT
>CAXHHS010001216.1:0-2062 GCA_964015645.1 uncultured bacterium | reverse complement strand
GTGCAGCCCTGGCCTGTTACGATGAAGCGTTAAACTATGCCCAAACCCGTATCCAGTTCGATAAACCGATTGCAGCCTTCCAATTGGTGCAGCAAAAACTGGTTTACATGGTTAGCGAAATCACCAAAATGCAATTGCTTTGTTTGCAGTTAGGTCGTTTAAAGGATCAAAAAATTAACACCTTTTCTCAAGTGTCAATGGCCAAACGCAACAATGTATTTCATGCACTGGAAATTGCCCGAATGGCGCGCGATGTATTAGGTGCAAACGGTATTACCGCTGAGTACCAAAGCATGCGCCACATGTGCAACCTGGAAACGGTCAAAACCTACGAAGGAACGCACGATATCCATACGCTCATTATCGGTGCGGAAATTACCGGTATTCCGGCGTTTAGTTAAATTGAATCGATAAGTAGGCAGTAAGCAATTTTTTGCCTACTGCCTGCTTTGCTTATTGTCTATTTTCCACTGCCTACTTCAAAACATCTTCCCTTATAATTTGCGCTGAAACACAATCAAATCTCTAAACCAACCCCTAATTGGTAGTTGTTAATTTACGTTCTTTTACAACGTTTATCCCTTCCGGTATATAGCAATTCGCATCCATATAGGCGGGTTTAATTTTAGGGGGTTGGAAAAAATACAAAGCACCAATCATAAAAATAAACATTTTAGCAAAATTGAAGTTTTGCATTCGTCCAATATCACATTATTGGTTTCCCATCCCCTTAACGGAAAGAAGGAGATTATCCAGGAGATTGTAATGAATAAAAAAACGGAAAAATTGACATTTTTTTGTCAACTTTGCGATAAAAGCATCGAAGGCAATATTTGCCCGGTACATGGTATCGATTTTGTCACGATAAAAAAGATTACCGTGGTTGAGAAGCAGCCACAGCCAGAAGGGCAAGAAGAACGCCGTGTTAATGGTATGCTCCAAATCGAACAAAAAAGTGCCTCAAAAACCGGAAATGGAGAAACACGGATTGCAATGACGCAGCCATCAAAAAAAGATGCTTATCTCCCGGTAATCCCGACCGAGTCCGATCCGAATAAATCTCTTGAGCCGGTTCCGCCGCCGGTCCAGGAGCCGCCGCAAGCGCCTCCTAATTTCCAGGAAAAAACTCCCTATCAAGAAAATATTACCTACCAGCAACCGGAGACGGAAGTCGATGCTGAAACGCAGTTTTTTCAGCCATCGCCAACATATTCTGCAAAAGATGCTCCCAAAGATGCCCCAAATTTTTATACGGAGCAAACGAAGGCATATCAAGCCCAGCCTGCAGCGCCTGCCAAAAGCAATAAAACGCTGATGATAGCTGCCGTTTCGATTGTAGCGATTATCGTGCTTGCAGCAGCGGCATATTTTGTATTG
Organism: uncultured bacterium; assembly: GCA_964015645.1. GTDB lineage: Bacteria > Calditrichota > Calditrichia > RBG-13-44-9 > J075 > CAXHHS01. Next base: position 685 of record CAXHHS010001216.1, on the reverse strand, counting down.
GATAAGCCGGAAGCTTCGCCAACCGAGTTATATTCCCAGGCCGAAACTTACTATTCCAACCAAAATTACACAGAGGCGTTAGCGTTATACACACAACTGATTGAAGACCATCCTGACAATCCCCTCGCACCGGTTGTTCGCGAAAAAGTTAAGCAATTAAACCAGCAAGTTAGCCAGCCGGTCAATATCGTAGCGGAAGATCAGCAAAGAATTAAGGAATGGATGGTAAGTGCGAATCTTGCTTTCAAAAGCCAGCAGTATCTTCGGCCTAAAGATGATAATGCTGTTGCTTATATCAAAAATATTTTAGCAATTGATCCCAACTACACCCCGGCGCTGGAAATGCAGCAAAATATTATTGCCAATTTTGAGCAATTAGCTGAAGCTGCTGTGAGCAACGGCCTGTTTAATGACGGTATCAGCTATTACCAGATGATTTTGGAAATTAAACCCAACGATCCCGAAGTTTTGAAAAAAATGCGTTATGTCCTGGAGCAAAAAAGCGCGCTTTCTCAGTAGATTTGTTGTCGTTTATCGCCATATGAAGTGGTGTGGCGAAAAACCTTTGAAAGGTTTGGCAATACAGCTGAATGTTTTGTGCTGGTTGCAAAAAATGCTAAAAAGCTATTTAATACTCTTCGGCGATAACCTTTCAAAGGACCTGCTATACAATTTGCCTATTGCC
>CAXHHS010001215.1:0-2069 GCA_964015645.1 uncultured bacterium | reverse complement strand
ATTTTGCACTACTTTAATTTACCCCAAAAAGGTTATTGATAAATTTTTTCTATTAGCCCATTTGTTTTAGAACCGATTGCTCCTGAACAATTTACTGGCGCTCCCGTGCGGAGATGGTTTAAAAAATCTTCTACCAGACCGGTGTGGGTGCATTGTAATGCCGGCAATTGATACTTGTGATTTCCTTTCGTGGATTCCAGTAGTAATTTGCCGCTATTCAATCCATCAATCGTAAGTTTTCCCTCGCTGCCATAAACTTCCAATATATCCGATGCCCGGTTTATATGCCAGCAAACGCTGCCAATAGCGCGAACGCCGCTCTTAAATTTCATTTCGAATGTAAACGAATCATCGACATCAATCGATAGGAATTGGCGATCAGCTCGACCATTAATTTCAGCGACTTCACCAAAAAGATATTGCAGCAAATCCAGGCGGTGGCTGCCAATATCCATCAATACACCACCACCGCTTAATTTTGGATTAAATTTCCAATGGGATTTATTTTCCGGCGTTAAATGAAGGGGAGAGTGGTTTTCAACCCGTGCCAGCAATGGCTGCCCAATCGCGCCGGTATCTATCAGCTTTTTCAACTTAATAATATTGGGATAAAATCGCCGGTAATATGCGATCATCAGCGTTACGCTATTGCTGCGGCAGGCGTCGATCATCTTTTGACATTGAGTTGCATTCATCGCCATCGGTTTTTCGCAGAGGATGTGTTTTCCGGCTTCCGCTGCCGCAATAGCCTGCTCGCAATGCAGATATACCGGCGTGGCAATGTAAATGGCATTCAGCGCATCATCTGCGAATAATTCTTTTAACGAATCATAATAACGCTGCGTACCATGCCGAGCGGCAAAATCTCTTGCCTTATCCAAACTACGGCTCATTACCGCTTCCAATGTCGATCCGGAAACCGAATACAACGCCGGGCCGCCTTTGCGTTCCGCCACATCTCCACAGCCGATTAATCCCCAACGAAGTGTCATTTAATCTCCGCCCCGGAACCTTTTATACGCCAAATGGTCATCGGGCCGGTTACCGATTGCGGATCAAAAGTTTCTCCTTTTTCTTCTGCTTCGTGCGCTTTCCAATTTTTAGCCTGTGTCTCGGTTAACTCTATCCGTTCAACAACGCCCTCTACCGTGGTTTGATGGCCGTTAGAACTAAGCGGAAATACAATTTCGCCGTCATTTACTTTTACGCGAATTTTCTCCCCTTCGCTACCGCGAACATCGATCCAGCAACCTTTTTTCGGGCATACTTCCGCAATGGTTCCTTCGATACGAACGGCTTTGCCTTCAAACGCTTCCGGTTGTTTTAAAACTGCGGATATTGCGGCGCTTTGGTTCAAATTCATCACCCCGTAAGCACCAGCAGGATTTTCTTTCGCAAGCGCTATTTTGATAGCATCTTGCGGATTGCCGGCCTCAGAATTGGCTGATTGCTCTGATGGCGTACAGCCAATCGCTAAACAGGCAATCAGAATTGCAGCAACGAAAATTGATTTCATGTTTCCTCCTGAGCGTTTCATTTGCAAAATCTTATTTGTTTAATATAACCTCCCGGAGGTTCAACTTTGACGTATTGATTACGCTTAATGATAATCGGATTTCTAAGTTGGCCTCAAACCCGGTTTCAAACCTCCGGGAGGTTCACAAGTATGGCAACCGACATCATTCAAGGCTCAAAACTTAACAGGGAATTAAATCAATGCAAACCGTTTTTCACTAATTTTTTGATTGTTGATTTTTTTCGCTACCGCCCTTACTTTCTCCCGGAAAATTGTTAAAGGAGATTTGATTTTATGATAAATAAAATCTATAACTATCTGTTATTACTTATAGTTACAGTAAATATTACTTATAGCCAGGAAAAATACTCCACAGTTACTTTTCGGGTAGAAGCCAGGATGCTGCCGCCGGCGTCTGCATCCATTTTCATCGCCGGAAATCGCCCGGAATTGGGCAATTGGCATCCCGGAAAAATTGCACTGGAAAAACAACCAGGTGGTACCTGGCAAAAATCAGTTACGATCCCGGCAGGCGCTCACCTGGAATTTCAAT
>CAXHHS010001214.1:0-2071 GCA_964015645.1 uncultured bacterium | reverse complement strand
ATGCAATGGAGTCTCGTGGGCTCGGAGATGTGTATAAGAGACAGCTAAAATTGTTGGCCGGGGAAGATAGGGTGTATCAAATTTGCAGTCAGGTCGGTTATATGAATTGTAAAACCTTCCGCATCGCTTTTAAAAAACGCTTGCAGAAAACGCCCTCCCAATGCCGTAAAATGTTACAGGCCTCCGGAGATGTTAAGCGCGAAATACAAGCAGTGACCGCCCAATTATGGAACGGCATCTGCCAAAATTTCCGGTGATTTTTACCGGCGATTTCGGGTCTTGACAGCAAATTTTTTTTATTTTAAAATACACACGGCTGTTTTAGAAAATTATGCGAGAATAAATTTATTCGCAGCCAGCAATATTCCGTACTTCCTGCCAGGTATTATTAGAGAGACAGAATTGAAAACGACTTAACCTCAGTAAGGTAAGTCGCTTGTAAATCATCAATATTCAATTATCAATAATCAAGGAGGTGATGCTTATGAGAGCGCTTACTAAAAAATAAGCCGGGATAATGTTAGCGGCATTACCCCGGCGGTTGGAGCAAACAATTTAACATTCCAGGTTTTATCCCTAATATTAAGGATAAAATATTTATATTGTTTGCAATAAAACTTATGAAGAAAATTGTATTCAATCAATTGGATACAAAAGTCGTAAACTCACAAAAGAGGATAATACAATGAAAAGAAATTTTATATATCTGCTTTTATTGATGCATCTACCGTTCTTCACCCTTCAGGTTGTTAAAGGCCAGTATAATTCTCCGGAATTGGTATTAGAAGTCCCCCCGGAAATTGCAAAATATTATATTCAAGATAATGGCGAATTGATTGGACCGGCATCTTGCATTGATATTGATGAGAATGGCGATATTTACCTCGGTGGCGGAGCGCAAGTGTTAGTTTTTAACAAAAACGGCGAACACTTGAGAAGCATGATGTTTTTTAGAAGTTTTACGAAGTCGATTGAAGATATAGCACTCGGCACAAATGATAAACTCTACATCTTAGCCAGTTCAAAGAATGTTTATATAATCAACAAGAATATAGAACCGAAACCGGTAAAAGAAGACACGCTTAAGGTGGTTGGCAATAAAAGGATTCACCGGATAAAACTCTATAAAGACATTCTGGAATTATACCCGGAAGATAAAAAATTAGTAGAAATCACTCGAGATAAGGTTATTAAACGCATCTATCTCCGTAGTGGAACTGCATTTCGAAGAATTATGGGTAACCGATAATAACCGGTGCCTTGTAGGTATCGCGGAAAACGCATATTATGTCTTGGATGAGGCAGAAATGATATATAATGAAACAAACCAGGCCAGCCGCGTTTATCCGTCTTATTCAGCCAAACTCAAAAATTTATATTTTGGCACACCGCTGAAATGGGGGCGTTCCGTTATTCAGGAAGATTGGCAAGATAATGGAGCGTTAGATTTTGCTTTAAAACCCATCGCGGATGCATCCGCGATTTTAAAATCGGCCAGAAGTAAAGATAGATTGGCTGACAAATCGCCGCCGGCTCAATCTTCTGTCAATCTAATCGATTTGGTTCCTGCTTCCGAAAAGCAAAAGCGTACTCGTTTTTGGATCTGGGAAGTAATTGGTTCTACCCGGCATGATCGATTGTTTGTTCATGAATTAAACGGGAGCTTCCTGGTATTTACAAAAGGCGGACAATATGCCGGTATAATCGAATCTATTCCGAAAGACAAAGTTTTTTCTATAAGCGGTTGGGGTAAACGCTTCAATATTGGCGCGGATGGCCGGCTTTATTATGTGCGGACATCCGGATTTGAGAATACCAACAAGAGAGAAGATAATTCAAAAAGTTGTCGTACCCAGGTTCTTCGTTGGTAGTGGATCATATCGATAAAAATAGTTGCTTTCTAAATAAACTCTCTTATATCAATTAGATTGTGCCAACTACTATACAGGGCACAAAAACGTTTATGGTGAAAGAGCGTAAATGCGTTCATTTCCCATAATGAACAAACGTTATTTGGGTAGTGTCAAAAGTTATATGAAAAAATGAAAAACTCACTTTCAGGGATAATAGA
>CAXHHS010001213.1:0-2075 GCA_964015645.1 uncultured bacterium | reverse complement strand
AACTTGTTGTCTATTTTTTGGTCGCAATTGATAATACCGGAGAATACCGCGTTTCTGATAATACGGATGTGTTAGAATTAATTGCAATAGCCAGCGGCACTACCGATTTTTCGAATCGCAGCAAAGTATCTATAACCAGGCATAACTCTTCTTTGCTAGCAACAAATGATGAACAATCATCTTTAGGGGCATCGGAGGTTGGAAAGGAAATTATAACCTTTAATGTTGCAGAATATCTTAAATCCAAAACAGGACCGCCTCCACCAAAGTTACAAGCCGGTGATGTTGTTTTTGTCCCAAACAACAAATGGAAAACCTGGCGAACGGTTGCAACAGTCGTAAGAGATTTATCGATTGTTGCCAGTACTTACTTCTTGTATCTTCGGATAAAATAGCCGGGGATTAACTTCGAAATTTTCGAGTGTAATTGATATTTTTGCATGGTAAAGTAAAGAAACTACGGAAAGTATAGAATGCAAGGGAATGAAACTCAAGAAATCTTTAACATATTTAATCGCATTTTCAAAACGAAAAAGTGGTTGATTGCTGTCAGCATCGTTGCTGTAATGATTCCGATTGCGATTTACAATGAAATTACCGATCCGGTTTTTGAGGCAAGCACCATGCTGGTGTTCGAAAACTTCAACAACCCGCTGGATAGTTACGATCTTGACATTACGAAAGAAGTCTTTTTCAATAACCAAATAGAAGAAATTCGCAGCTTTTCCTTTAACCAGGATATTATGAAAAAGCTTCCTGAAAATATTTTAAGCCTTATTCCAATATCGGAAGAGAAGATGGCAAAACCAGGATTTAACAAAACCGAGTACCTGGCAGGCAAGCTACAAAAAAACATTTCTGCCTTTCCGGTTCGCGGGTCAAATATTGTTCGTATCACCTTTCAAGCCAATGATAAAGAAGTTTGCAGGGTAGTTGCAAACACAGCGGCAGATGTTTTAAAAGAAAGGAATATGGAGAACAAACAGTCCGGCATTAGCAGCGTAAAATCTCATATTGAAGAACAGTTAGCGGTTTACAAGGGAAGATTGGATGATGCCGAAAACGAGTTGAGGGATTTTAAAGAAGCAAACCGGGTAACTTCTGTGGATAGAGAAGCGGAAGAATTATTGCGGCGATTAACAGAAGCGGAAGTGAATCATAATACGGTAAAATCCGAGATTAGCTCTGCCCGTAACAGGTTGGGGTCTTTAAAGAAAAAATTAGAAGCTAGCAAAGCTGGCTTAGTACCTTCTATTACAGACGTCGGAAGCTCTCAGGCACAGAAACTTCGAGAAAGGTTAATCCAATTAAAACTTCAATTTAGAGACCTGGAGCAAAAAGGATATGCTAAAGATCATCCTAAAATGGTTCAAATCCAGGGCGATATGGATAAGATCAAACAGGAATTAACTGCCACGGCAATGGAAATTATCAAAGGGGAAAACGCCAGTAATCCGCTATTACAGTTAGAAAATGATGTTAGCGAAACCGTTTCCCTGGAAATCGAAATTGAGGCGTTGAAGGCGCGGGAAAGAGAGCTGCGATCTGTTATTGCCAGTTACAATCGCCAATTGGGAACGCTGCCGGATAAAGAATTTACGCTTGCCCGCTTGCAACGGGATACACAGGTTAATCGTGATATTTATTTAATGCTTCAGCAACGGTTGGAAGAAGCAAAAATTTCCAAAGCCGAGCAAACTCAAAATATTCGCATTATCGACAAAGCGCAGTTGCCAAAAGAAGCGATAAGCCCCCGTAAAAAGTTGAATTTAGCAATTGGTGTTTTGTTAGGCGTTTTGTTAGGCATCGCCGTTGCCTTTATGCTGGAAATTAAAAACAGCACCCTGGATTCTCCGGAAACGATTGAGCAAGTTACGCATTGGCCGATTATCGGTACTATTCCGAATATTAATGAGTTTTCCAAAGGCAAATTTAAAAGCGCCGCTACCAAACAAGATAACCAGGAGCGGATTTACCGCGCACTGATCTCCAGCCTGGAACCGAATACAGTAATTGCGGAAGCATATCGAATGTTGCGCTCCAATTTGCAATTCCTCGGCGTCGGAAAGCAATAC
>CAXHHS010001212.1:0-2077 GCA_964015645.1 uncultured bacterium | reverse complement strand
GTATCATTAATTTTCAAATTCAGTAAGAAAATTTCGTTAAGGATGATTTATCCTTAACGAAACCCATTCCAGTGAACGGGAAGCGCGGTTAAAATCCGCCACTGCCCCGCAACTGTGTTGGAGTACGAAAGCTCAATAAACCACTTTAGCAAAAATCGCTATGGGAAGGTGAGTGAGTAGGATGATCCCTGAGTCAGGAGACCGGCTGGTATGGAAAACCTATAAAAAATCTTCGCGGGAAGATTGGGTTTGGTGAATCAGAATATCATTTTATTCCAATAATGCCCCAATTTTCTTTTGAAGATTGGGGATTTTTTTGGACAAAAATCAATACTCTATAAAAATACTAAAAAATCCTCCTCCTTACAAAGGAGGGGACAGCGTCGTGCCACGTAAGTGGTGGCTTACGCCAAAGCGTTCAATGAGAAAATCAGGGATGGTTGTACGAGTTCCGCGGCTTCAACCACCCCTGATTTTCTCCCTGAACGCTTCGAAAATCTATCCCCTCCTTTCTAAGGAGGGGAATTTAATTGGGAATTCCTTCGGGAAATGGTGCTTCCAATTAAATTCATTCAGATCGCTTTTCTCCTTTTTATTTTCGCTAATAATTACTCTCAGCTTACAAAATTCTGTCTTTTCCCAAAGCAATACCCGCCTGGCGGGACAGGTGTTTGACGCCGAAAGCGGATCGCCATTAACTACTGTTAATATTGAAGTTGAAGGAACGGTTTTTGGCGCGGTCTCTGACAATGATGGCCTGTTTTACATCGAAAACCTTCCCTCCGGAAATTATACGATTGTGTGCTCCTTAATCGGTTATGGGGCACATAGGCGATCCGGTGTTATCATTAGCAAGGAAACCACTCAACGCCTGGAAATAGCGTTAACGCCGCAAATCATCAACAGCGATTCTGTAACTGTGGTTTCGGCGAATGATGAAGCGATTGGTTCAATTGAAGGCGAGAAAATCGTTTTAAACCGGGAGGAAATTGAACGCTACAGCTCCCTGGGGCTTTCGCAGCTATTGCAACAAGTTGCCGGCGTGCAAATCGAATCGACGGGCGGCGGGGCGAGCCAATCTCAAATCCGTATTCACGGCGGACGCTCCAGCCAGGTGCTGGTACTGCTGGACGGCCAGCGCTTAAACAATCCCCAAATCGGGGAAGTGGATTTGAACGAAATACCGCTGGAGCAAATCGAAAAAATCGAAATTATCCGCCAGGGAAATACGGCCATATTCGGCGGAAGCGCTTTCGATGGTGTTATTTCATTTAAAACCGGAACGCCGCCGAAAAATAATTACGGTATTGTTCATTCGCAGCTTGGCTCATTCCAAACCGCGATGGGCGGTATTTCCAGCGGCATTTGGCTAAAACGAGTTGGCCTCATCGCCAGCTATCAGCAAGATTATTCGCGGCAGAATTTCCAATATAATTATGAAGGGGAAGCACTTACACGAGAAAATGCCTGGTACCGCAATCGTAAAGTTTTCACTAAACTCAACTTTCACTCCAACCGGCATTCGCTTAACGTTTTTTATAATTACCGGGATATTGAACAGGGACTGCCATCGGCTTTTTTTGAAGAGATGCGCCATTTTAACGCTGTTCGCGAGGGAAATGCCCGGGCAATCCAAACGAATTATCGCTGGTTCATCAGTTCCAGGGGATTTGTAGAAGGCGCGGTTGCCGCTCATTCCCTCGACCAGCTATTTAATAATGAAGAAGATTTTTCCCCTTTCACTCGCTATAAAACCCGGCAGAAAAATGATACCTATGAGGCGAAATTCAATGCTTATTTTTCTCCCGTTACTTCTGTGGATACGCGTTTGGGATTTCATTTTTACCGGGAGCGTTTAAACCATCAATCGTTGCTGGCGGCGGAGCGCAGCATTGGAAAAGAACAGCGCAATACGACCGCCGGATACAGCAGTGCTGAGTGGCAGTTACCGGTATGGAAGGCGATTTTTAAATTATTACAATTACGTGGGGCGCTGCGGTATGAAAAATATTTTGATCAGCCCGGCACATGGTCTGTCTCTTATACACATCTGACGCTGCCGACGAGCTTCTTGGTG
>CAXHHS010001211.1:0-2079 GCA_964015645.1 uncultured bacterium | reverse complement strand
GAGATGCAATGGAGTCTCGTGGGCTCGGAGATGTGTATAAGAGACAGGGCAAGCGGTGCGAAAATGGTAGAAATCGGTGCCACGAACAAAACGCATTTGAAAGATTACGAAACCGCAATTTCTCCCAAAACCGCGGCACTATTGAAAGTGCATACTAGCAATTATCGAATCCTGGGATTTACTGCCGGTGTAGAAATTGTGGAATTAGCAAAACTGGCGCACCAGCACAAGTTGCCGCTAATTTACGACATGGGCAGCGGCGTTATCGAAGATTTGCAGCAGTGGGGATATCCGCACGAACCGGTTGCGCGGGAAATAATGGAAGCCGGTGTAGACATTGCGACCTTTAGCGGGGATAAAATTTTAGGCGGGCCGCAGGCGGGAATCATAATTGGCAAAAAACATCTAGTTGAGAAGATCAAAAAAAATCACCTCACCCGCGCCCTGCGCTGCGACAAATTAATTTATGCCGCATTGGAAGCTACCCTGCGTCTGTATTTACAACCGGATGCCCTGCCGGAAAAGCTGCCCATCGCCGCCATGCTGACAATCTCCCAGGATGAATTAATCCGGCGTGCAAAAACAATCCAATCCAGTAACAGTAACTCGATTTTCCAAATCGAGACCACCGAAACATTTTCCCAAATGGGCAGCGGTGCTCTCCCATTGGAAAAAATCCCTTCCATCGCCCTGAAAATAACGTCACCACGTATTTCACCGGTTAAATTATCCAACAAACTGCGCGGCAACACTCCGCCAATTGTTGGCTATGTTCAGGATGATGCCTTTTACCTCAACCTTCGCACAGTGCGGGAAGATGAGTTGGAGTTTATTCGAGAAGCATTAGAAAAATTATCCTGAAAGAGAGTTTCATTCTGTGGCCCAGGCAAACCTTCAATCTTCAATAGACAATCATCAATCTAAAATCGATCCCAATCGCCAATACGTTATCGGAACGGCTGGTCATATCGATCACGGTAAAACCGCGCTGGTAAAAGCGCTGACCGGCATCGATACCGATAAACTCCCGGAGGAAAAAGCACGCGGCATCACAATTGATCTCGGCTTCGCCCATTTGAGCGGAAATATCACCATTATCGATGTGCCGGGGCACGAGCGGCTGATCAAAAACATGGTTGCCGGTGTCAGCACTATCGACCTGGTACTGTTCGTTATCGCTGCCGATGATGGCGTAATGCCGCAAAGCCGCGAGCATCTCGATATTATCAACCTGCTGCAAATTCAACACGGTATTTTTGTAATCACCAAAAAGGATTTAGCGGATGAAGAATGGCTGTTGCTGGTAGAAGAAGACATCCGTGCCCTCCTCAACGATACACCGTTTAAAAACGCCCCGATTTTAAAAACCTCCGCCGCAAAAGGCGAGGGCATTTCGGAGCTGCATAATTTGCTTCTGCAAACACTGGCGCAAATTCCTGCTCGCCAGGATTATGAAGTGTACCGCCAGCCGGTTGATCGCGTCTTTTCTGCCAAAGGATTTGGTACTGTGATTACCGGAACCGTTTTAAGCGGGAAATTGACTATCGGGGAAGATATCGAAATTCAACCGGTGGGATTAAAAGCACGTGTTCGAGGGCTACAAAGCCACGATCAGGATGTGAATGAAGTACAAGTCGGCTATCGTTCAGCGGTTAATCTCGCCGGAATCGATTTAAGCACGGTAGAGCGCGGTATGGTGTTTACCCAACCGGATTTGTTCTCACCGGTTTCGATCATCAATGCGCGGGTTTCCGTTTTAAAATCATCACCAATTCCCTTGAAAAACAACCAGCGAATTCGGCTGCATATTCATACGGCAGAAGCCTTTGCACGAGTGCTAATTCCTCATGCACCGCAACTTAAAGCGGGAGAAAGCGCTTATATTCAGCTACGATTGGAACAGCCGGTTCATGCAGCGTTCCAGGATCGTTTTATCATCCGCCAATACTCCCCGCAGCGAACCATTGGCGGCGGCATTGTGTTACAAATAAATCCCTTCCGCTACCGTAAAAAGTACCAGGAGATTTTTCAGGAAACGCTTCAACGATTGGAAAGTGAAGAACTACAAGCTGTCTCTTA
>CAXHHS010001210.1:0-2086 GCA_964015645.1 uncultured bacterium | reverse complement strand
CCCAATATCTTCATTCCAAATTTCCGGGTTGGCATCGATGTAATTTTTGAGCATATCAATGCACTCCTGCGAATTGAGATCGATAACGGTTACACCGTTTTCCCGCAACCACTCTACGCCGCCTTCAAAATTTACCGACTCGCCTACCACAACGGTACCGATTTTAAATTGGCGAATTAACCCGCTGCAATACCAGCAGGGGGCAAGGGTGGTGACCATAATTTTATCACGATAACTGCGCTGACGGCCTGCTTTCCGAAAGGCATCGGTTTCGCCGTGCACGGAAGGGTCGCCTTCTTGTACCCGCCGGTTGTGGCCGCGACCCAGCAAATTGCCAGCGCTATCAAACACCGCCGCGCCGATAGGAATGCCGCCCTCGGCCAATCCATTGCGGGCTTCTTCGATGGCGACTTGCAGCATTGACTCGTAATCAAGTTTTTTTGACATATTGTTTTGCCTCAATTAACGTTGCCGTTTTGATAGATGGTTGTGAAACTGCATACCTTAATTTGTGGCTAAAAATTTAAGACAAAACAATTTAAGGCAAAACAATTTTATCCGATTTTCAAAAAAATTAATCCGAGGGTGATAATAAGAACGCCGGCCCATTTTTTCCAGGTAACGGTTTCTTTCAGGAAAACAATCCCCAGGAATACACCGACCACGATGGCAAATTCCCGCATCGCTACAATGTAACTCACCGCTCCTAATCTAAATGCGAATAAAATCAAAAGATAGGTTATCATAGAGCCGGGGCCAATCATCAGGATATATTTGAAATTGGTTTTGAACATCGGAATAATTTCAGAAGCGTATTTGCGGAGAATATAAGGCGACATGAACGCTGCGGATACAATAAACACGATGCACAAAAAAATGACCGGGTGCATACCCGATACACCTACTTTATCCGTCAGGGAATACATCCCGATGGTTAACCCGGTGAGCAAGGCATATTTCACCGCCAGCCTATCCTGTTGTTTGGCCGCTATTTTTCCACCGGTTAAAAATATGCCTATCAGAATCATCCCGATACCGGTAAACCCGGCGAAGGAAATATCTTCTTGCAAAATAATCCAGGCCAAAATCGCAGTCAGGCCGACGCCGGTTCCGCGGGCAATAGGATAGACAATGGAAATATCTCCATACCGGTAGGCCAGTGCAAGAAAGGTGAGATACCACCAGTGAATAATGCCGCTGAGAATTGCCATTAGCAAACTAAAAGCAGGGAGACTCTCGGAAAGGCCATTTTGCAAAACAATGATTGCCGAAACCGGCAGCAGTAAAATCCCTCCGGCCCAAAATGCCAGCCAGGCAACCACGATATTGCCGGAAAGTTTGCGCAGTGCAAAATTCCAGCTCGCATGAAATATTGCGGAGGTGATGACTAATAGGAAAACTTCTACGCTCATAACAATCAATGTAAAGCGTTAACCGTGTGTTTCTACTTGATTTTTGCGGAAAAGAATTTTAGAGAGTTTTGGCCTGCATCGAAATAGTAGTTCCCGAATTTTTGGCAGAATAATTACTCCCTTTTCGCGTAAACGCGAAAAGGCTAAATCGAATTAAATTTTTCTCGTAAACAATATGAAAACAATAAATTACAACTTTTTTGCCTCTGCCCGTCCCCAAAGTAGCGGAGGGCGGCAGGGCGGGCATCAAGCCGGTTCCAGTTATGAATTTGCCTCTGATGTCTGCCAAACGAGTCAAGTTTGTATGATTTTTCATCAAATCCGGGAATTTGGCTCGAAATCATAGGAAAATTCAATTTACCCCTCTCGCGTTTACGCGAAAGGGGGGGGTATCAGAGAGCAAAATCGCATATAATCCCAATCGCAATTTTCTACTGATAATACCGTTTCTTAAACCCGGTAAATTCCCCTCTACCCAAAATCACTCGTGAGATGAAGGTCAATATAAACCCCAATCCGTAACCGATAATTTGTATCGGCATTACGATTGGCACTAAAAACAGTACTCGCAAATTGCGATACTGAATTGCGGCATGAACGCCAGAGAGAATCAACGCTGCTGTTCCCAAAGCGAAAAACCATTGGAAAACTTGCCAAATTGCATTGCTAAATAA